>JAZODL010000001.1:0-5187 GCA_045596945.1 Candidatus Methanomethylophilaceae archaeon
CCGTAAGATCAGTGCCAATCATCTCAGAAAATACTTCTCCATCGTACTGTTCTTCATGGCTGGAATGGTGCTTCTGCAGGTAGGTGGTGTGATATGAACATGAACAGGATGACGGCTCTGACACTCAGGATCGGCATGACCCTCGGTATCGCCGTGATGATCATCGGACTTGTCCTGGATGCCATGTCCATGGGTCAGGACGTCCTGTTCGCAGGCGTTCTGATTCTGATAGCATCCCCGTTCCTGGGAATCATAGTCACCACGGTCGCACTGATATCATCCAGAGACAGAAAATGGTCCTTGGTGGCAATCATCCTCATCGCGATCATCTCTATCGGTGTCATCCTATCGTGGTGAATCCAACCTGCGGATCGGATGACGGAGAACCACGACAGCGGTATGATGAGAATATGCAACGAAATAGAGTAAAATGGTGCAAGGGAAGGGATTTGAACCCTCGAACTCCTACGAGAATAGGCCCTGAACCTATCTCCTTTGGCCAGGCTCGGATACCCTTGCATTGAGCCTGTGTCCCCCCATTGCATACTTGTATAAAAAGTCAACTAATGGAACGGGGGTAGGGGAGGGATCAGGCCTTCATGATCTTCATCCAACCGCCGGACTCGTAGATCGCCAGGCCCCTGGTCTCCAGTGCCTTCTCGAACTCGTCCCAGGTGATGACATCCAATCTGTTGTTGTTGCCCTTGGTGAACTGGACACCGTCGGTACCCTTCACCTTGCCGGGCTTGAGTCCCTTGTTCTTAGCGATAGCCTGTGCCTTCTTGAAATCTATACGCTCCATCACCATCTGGCAGACCTCCTGGCCCATTTTTCGCATCCAGATATACTCTATTTAAAACTTTTTTAAAGTAGCCGAGTGGAAGTGCGAAAAACGACCACAGTCATCCATTACACGGGGACCGCAAGCAATATCAATACCATGGGTGTAGCACTTGGGGATGGTACAGGCGGACAAGCTGCTTCTCAGATCGTCCCCATCCGAGGACACCACCCCGGAGATGGGCATCCTCCTGGGCCATGCCCTCGCGATGGACCACAGGAAGGTCGTCATCGCGCAGGATCTCATGAAGAGCAGCACGATGATGAAGAAGGCCCTCATCGCGGGTCTCGTGTCATCCGGCACGGATGTCGTGGACCTCGGTTGTACATCGGCCCCCGTCATCGCCATGATGGCGAGGATGGGCGACTGCGCCGTGTACGTCTCGGAGTACCGCGAGTACGGGCTCATGAGCGGGTACATCCTCCTGAACCCCAACGGGAGCATGTTCAGGAAGGACCAGATACGCCATCTGGAGAAGGTCTTCACTGAGGAGATCCGCCTCCCCGGCTACAGGCACCTCGGATCGGTGTCGTACCACAGGTTCGCCACCGAGGAGTACAACAAGAAGCTGCTCTCCGTCCTCGGTCGCGACTGCGAGTGCTCCCTGGTCCTCGACTGCAACTGCGGCACTTCCTCGGACTCCGCACCCCAGATCCTCAACGCGATGGGTGCGGACATGGTCTCCATAAACGCGCAGAGGGACATGAACCACACATCCCGCTCACTCATGACCACGGAGGCCGAGCTCAGGGACCTGAGGCAGTTCATTGAGAGCGGCCCCGGCATGATAGGGGTGGTCCTGAACCGCGTGGGGACGCTCCTTACCGTCCTGGACGAGAAGGGGCAGGTCCTGGACGACGAGACCGTGCTCACGCTCCTGGTCATGTACCTGCGTCCCCGTCGCATAGTCGTCCCCGTGGACACCTCGTCGCTCGTGGAGGATGCGTTCTGGGGCAGGACCGGGGTGTGGGTGGACACACCGCATCCCA
The DNA here is from genome assembly GCA_045596945.1 of Candidatus Methanomethylophilaceae archaeon. Classification (GTDB taxonomy): domain Archaea; phylum Thermoplasmatota; class Thermoplasmata; order Methanomassiliicoccales; family Methanomethylophilaceae; genus Methanoprimaticola. The sequence goes on from JAZODL010000001.1 coordinate 1,831, forward strand.
AGCACCCTCCGGAGGAGAGGCTCTTCATCAGGGCGGTGCCCGGTGCGGGGACCGTCTGCGAGGAGGTCGCCAACAACGACGCCGACCTCGGGTACTACGACGGCGGATTCATCTTCGGCAACGTGAGCATGATGTCCGACGGCATCCACGCCGCGGCGGTGCTGGCCGAACTCGCCGGCGGGACGAGCCTGGAGAAGACGGTCGCCTCTCTCCCGGAGTACCACAGGGACAGCGAAACGTACCACTACGAGTGCACCCAGGACGAGTTCTCGAGGATGATGGAGGAGAACCTCCCGACAGTGAAGAGCGAGTCCGTCCTGCGCATAGACGGCTGGAGGGTCAACCTCGAGGGCGGATGGTTCCTCGTGAGGTTCGACAAGGACTCCGGGGACACGGTCACCGTCACGGCGGAATCCCGCGACAGGGCGTACCTCATCGGCATCATGGAGGTCGCCGGCGACCTCGTCGAGTCCTGTGCGAAGGGTCAGTAAAATACCTCGAGGTCCAGGGGATCCCCGTGGGAGTCGTACGCCCTCCAACTGGAACGGTCGTACGGTTGGCACGTTATGAAGTGGACCCCGCCCATGTTCCCGAAGAAGTCCCTGTCCGCATCAGAGGGTTCGTTGGAGAAACCGGGGTGGGAATGAGCGGAACCCGCTATACAGTAGTCTATTGGGGCCATCCACTGGTTCAGGAAGCTGTGGCTGTCCCCATACACGGTGCCCGGCAGCAGGACCATCTCCGTTATGACCCCGTCCTCCTCGCGCACCATGCACAGGAACTCGTCGGGGTACGTGGACCGGGCCGCCTCGTTGAAGGCGTCCAGGAAGTCCACGTCCACACCCCTTATGCCGTTCATAGGTCGTTCACCAGCTTCTCGCGCACCCTCGAGAAGAAGTCCTGGTTGAAACGGATGAGGCGCGCCTTGTCGTCGGAGACCATGAACTCCACCCTGCTGAGTCCGGCCATCGTGTGCTCCTCCTGACCGTCGAGGACGATCAGGCACTCCTTGTCCAGCACGCTCTCCACTGTGATCTTGGATGTCGCGGGGACTATGAAGGGCCTCGATGAGAACCTGTACGCGGCCATGGGGACGATCATGAGCGCACCCACCTGCGGGTGTATGTACGGGGCGCCGAGGCTCATGGCGTAGCATGTGGACCCGGTGGGCGTGGAGACGATCACGCCGTCGGCACGGAGCTCGCACGCCAGCTCCTCGTCCACGTATATCTTGTAATGGCGGATCTTGGCGACGGACGCGGTGTGCACCACGACCTCGTTGACGGAGTCGGCCAGGTACTCCCCGTCGTACCATGTGCTGATCTTGAAGCGGTTCTCCACCATGTAGTCCTCCCTGAGGAGGCGCTCCACGCCCTCGCGGATGTGGTCGTGATCGATCTCCGCGAGGAAACCCACGGTCCCGCCGTTGATGCCTATGACCATGGCGTCCGTGCTCTGGAGGGCGCGCAGCAGGGTGCCGTCACCGCCTATCACGATCACGGTGTCGACGTTCATGTCCCTCAGGGGGACCCCGGGGATCCCCATCACGGCCGCTATGTCGGAGTCCACGTAGTACTCCTGGCCCTCGAGCGCCTCGATGACCTGGTTCGTGTAGTCCACGGCGGCGGCCACGGACGTGTTGGTGTATATCCCGTACCTGTGCTTGACGGCGTTGCCCCTGCGTCCCATCACGAAGTTGAACACCCTGTCGCTGCCCACGGCCAGGAAGTTCGCACGGTGCTCCAGGTCCATCGGCATGTCCAGGACGTTGCCCTCCATGTCGTACACCTCCCCTCCGGCCTCGCGGAGGATCAGCGTGCTCGCCGCTATGTCCACGATCCTGGCGGAGCGGGTGTACCTCTCCGACCTCATGTAGAACCCGTCCGCCTCACCCTCGGCGACGATCGCCATCTCCAGCGACGCGCATCCGTAGGAACGGGAGGACTTCACGGTCTTGGTCAACCTGAATGCATCCGGATGGGCCCCGTTTCCCATGTAGATCATCATGAACAGGTCGTCCATGTCGGGTTCGCGGACGTGGATCGGGCACCCGTTCTTGAACGCACCGCACCCCCTCTCCGCACACAGGACGTCCCCGGTCACGGGATTGCGCAGGTACCCGAGCCTCATGCCCGAGAGGCCGTCCCTGCCGACACCCATCGAGATCGTGTAGTAGGGGACACCCGCGATGGCGTTGGAGGTCCCGTCTATCGGGTCCAGGACCAGCGTCTCCTCCGCACCGTTGTCGACGAAGCCGATCTCCTCGCTGAGGATGTTCAGCTGTATCCCGTGGAGCTGGATGTACATCAGAGCGGCGTTCTCCGCGACCTTGTCTATCTGCGACGTGGGGGACCCGTCGGCACCTATGCACACAGTGCCTCCCCTGCAGCAGGAGTTCGGGATCTTCCCGATAGCCTCCACGACCGCGTCGGCGATGTCGGAAAGGGTTTCCATCGTGATCATACCTCCGCAATCTCGGTACCCGTATATTGCCTGTGCTGTCCGTCAATCGAAAACGGATTATAGGGAGGTCCCGATTGAACGGAAGATGGAAGCATTGGATTTCAGCAACGGCAGGGTGTTCTCGGACAGGGGCCGCCTGTACACGGTCTCCCTGTGCCCCGGGAGGAGGATCTACGGGGAGAGGCTCGTCAACATCGCTGGGACGGAGTACAGGGAGTGGGACCCCCGCAGGAGCAAGCTGTCCGCGTACATCGCATCCGGAGGCAGGTGCGTCCCGATCTCCGGGGGGAGCAGGGTGCTGTACCTCGGCGCATCCAGCGGCACCACACCATCGCACGTGGCGGACATCTGCGGCGACGGGAGGGTCTACTGCGTGGAGTTCGCCCAGAGGATGTTCAGGGAACTCGTCGGGACCTGCGAGACCCGCCCCAACATGATGCCCGTCCTCGGTGACGCCACCAGGCCCGAGGGGTACTCCGTGTTCGTGGACGGGGTGGACGTCGTGTACCAGGACGTCGCGCAGAAGAGGCAGGCGGAGATCCTCTGCGCCAACATGGAGGCGTTCGGGGCGAGGTACGGGATGGTCGCGATCAAGGCCCGTTCCGAGGACGTGACCGCGTCGCCCGAGGAGATCTTCCGCACCGCGGAGGAGGTCCTGAGGTCCAGGGGACTCCGCATACTGGACAGCCGCGGACTCGAACCTTACGAGAGGGCGCACGCCATGATCGTCGTGGAGAGGTGCTGATGGGCACCGCTTACGCCGTGGCGTTCGACGGCGACCGCTTCCTGATGGTGTGGAACCCCCGCCGCGGGGGATGGGAGATGCCGGGCGGCCACGTGGAACCGGGGGAGACCGTGGAGGAGGCCGTCGTCCGCGAAACCTCCGAGGAGGCG
>JAZODL010000002.1:0-3163 GCA_045596945.1 Candidatus Methanomethylophilaceae archaeon
CTAAGACCGCTTGGCCTCCGACTTGATGACCGCCTTGACGTCGGCGGCCCTGACACGGTACTCGACGTCGTGCTTGGTGAGCATGTGGGTGGCGGGGGCCGCGATCGCACCGAGCTTGTGGAGCGCGACCATGCAGAACCAGAACTGGTACCTCTGCTTCAGGATCAGCATGACGACGTCGCCCTTGCCGATGCCGTGTGCGGCCAGGCAGTTGGCGGTCTTGTCGCTCATCCTCTTCATCTCCGCGAAGGTGAACGTCCTCCCGCCGCCGTTGCAACTGTCCCACACCAGCGCCCTCCTGTCGGGGTCGTTCGCGGCGATGTCGTCGACGATGTCGTATCCGAAGTTGTAGTCCTCGGGGTACCTGACCCTGTAGGTGCTGAGGAGCCCGTTCTCGTCGTAGGTCTCCTCGAGGTACCTCTCGTTGATGTTCCTCACTGGCATCCCTTCATCACCACCGCGATGAACTTGCATCCGGACTCGGACGTGGCGTACATGCCGTGGGGCCTGCCGGAGTCGTAGTAGACCGAGTCCCCGGGACCGAGGTCCATCTCGTGACCGTCGTGGCTGAACCTGAGCGTGCCCTCCAGGACGTAGTCGAACTCCTGACCCTCGTGGGTGGAGACGCGGATGGGTGCACCCTGGTCCTCCTCGATGTAGGGGGCTATGACGACGAACGTCTCGGACAGCTTGTCCTTGAAGTTGAAGGCGAGGTGCTGGTACTCGAATCCGACGCGCCTCTTCATGGGGAGACCCTCGCCGTTCCTGATGAGGGTGCACTTGGACAGGTGCGGACCCTCGCCCGTGATGATCTCGACGATGTCAATACCGAACCTCTCCGCGCATTTGTATAGGAAGGTGAACGAGAAATCCCTGTTGCCGGACTCGTACTCCCTGTATTCTTCGACGGGCTTGCCGACGACATCCGCCATCTCCTCGACGGTGATGTCGCACAGCTCGCGCATAGCGACTATGCGCTCAGCAATCTCTGCGATGTTGGGTTCCATTGTTATCGCCGGTACCGGCCAGAGCATAATTGTATAAATACGTGTACAGCGGGCGCGAGTGCTCGCGCGCGTTAAAGGTATATAGCACGCGCGGGATGTGACGGGCATGTTCCCGTTGGAGAATAGGGTGACCGTCGTCTGCGGACACTACGGCACCGGCAAGACCAACCTTTCCATCAACCTGGCACTGGACTGCGCCAGGAGGGGGGAGGACGTCACGCTCGTCGACATGGATGTCGTCAACCCGTACTTCAGGTCCACCGACTACGCGGACCTCCTGGAGTCGGAGGGTGTGAGGGTCATAGGCCCCAACTTCGCCAACACCAACCTCGACACACCGTCCCTCCCGGGTTCGGCGAGGGTCGCGATCGAGGACGGGGACAGGGTCGTGGTGGACGTCGGCGGGGACGACGCGGGTGCGACCGCACTCGGCATGTACGCCGGGACCCTGGAGGGTTCCGATCCGGACGTGCTGTACGTCGTCAACATGTACAGGTCCCTGACCACCCGTCCCGAGGAGGCCGTGGGGATCCTCCGCGAGATCGAGGCCGCCGCCCGCATAAGGGTCACCGGCCTGGTCAACAACTCCCATCTGAAGCAGGACACGGTGGCGGACACCGTCCTGGGTTCGATGGGTTTCGCCGACGAGGTGTCCCGTGCCACGGGACTCCCCCTCAGGTTCACGACCGCACCGCGCCAGGTGGCGGTCGACCTCTTAAATAAAGTACCGAACATCTACCCCGTGGACGTCTGTGTTAGGGCGCCATGGGAATGAACAGGTGGTTTCAGATGCCCAGAGTAACCGTCAACAACAACATATGCAAGGGCTGCGAGATGTGCGTGGCAGCGTGCCCCAAGCACATCATGGCCCTCGACAAGAGTATCACGAACAGCAAGGGATACCACCCCGCGCACGTGACCGACGAGTCCGCGTGCACCGGATGCGGGTCCTGTGCGATCATGTGCCCCGACGTGGCCATCAGGATCGAGGTGTGATCATGGGCGAGAAGGTCCTCATGAAGGGTAACGAGGCCATCGCGGAGGCCGCCATCGCGGCCGGATGCAGGCACTTCTTCGGATACCCCATCACACCCCAGACCGAGGTCGCGGCATACATGTCCAAGAGGATGCCCAAGATCGACGGCGTCTACCTCCAGGCGGAGTCCGAGGTCGCATCGATCAACATGGTCCTCGGTGCCGGAGCCGCCGGTGTCAGGGTCATGACATCCACCTCGTCCCCCGGTGTGAGCCTCATGGCGGAGGGTATCTCCTACATCGCCGGTTCCGACGTCCCCTGCCTCATCGTCAACGTACAGCGCGGCGGACCCGGACTCGGGGGCATCCAGCCCTCCCAGGCCGACTACTTCCAGGCCACGAAGTCCACCGCACACGGCGACTTCCACATGCTGGTCTTCGCACCCTCCACCGTCCAGGAGACCGTCGACATGATCTCGACCGCCTTCGACCTCGGTGACAAGTACAGGATGCCCGCCATGGTCCTGTCCGACGGTATGCTCGGACAGATGATGGAGCCCGTGGTCCTCCCCGATGCGAGGGAGCCCGACAACGACTCCAAGGAGTGGGCGGCATGCGGACACGGGAACAGGAGGGAGCACAACGTCGTGAACTCCCTCTACATCGACCCCAGGGAGCTCGAGACCCTCGTCCGCAGGAGGTACGAGAGGTACGCGGAGATCGAGGAGAACGAGCAGAGGGCCGAGGAGTACCTCACCGACGACGCGGACATCATCGTTGTCGCCTACGGATCCTCCTCCAGGGTGTCCCGCTCCGCCATCGACATGGCGAGGAAGCAGGGCATCAAGGTCGGGATGGTCAGACCCATCACGCTCTGGCCCTTCCCCAAGAAGGCGCTCCTCAAGCACGCCGACCACGCGAAGGCGTTCCTGTCCGTGGAGATGTCCATGGGACAGATGGTCGAGGACATCAGGCTCGCGGTCGAATGCAGGGTCCCCGTGGAGTTCTACGGTCGCACCGGAGGTGTGATCCCCACACCCAACGAGGTCCTCGAACAGATCGTCAGAATCAACGGAGGTGACCAGTGATGGCAACCAAAGGGGAGAAGCCCCACGCACTCACCGACGCCCCCTTCCACTACTGCCCCGGCTGCACGCACGGTATCGTGCACAGGCTCGTGG
>JAZODL010000003.1:0-2225 GCA_045596945.1 Candidatus Methanomethylophilaceae archaeon
TGATGGCGGCATGCGGTGCGGGGGACTACATGGAGGAGTGCGTGGACTATGCGTCCCCCCTCCTCGTGACGGCACCCGTCGTCCTGATGAGCTCCCTTTTCAGTGCACTCCTCAGGTCGGAGGGGGCGGCCAGGCGCTCCATGGTCCTCCAGGTCGTCTCCGCAGTCATCAACATCGTCCTGGACCCCATCTTCATCTACACGTTCGGATGGGGTATGGCGGGGGCCGCATGGGCGACGGTCCTATCCATGGTCGCATCGATAATCATAGGGGCGTACTGGTACTTCGTCCGCAGGGACACCTATGTCGCCATCCCCCTCCGCGGATCCGGTTTCGACCGCGACATGGACCGCGACATCCTGAGGGTGGGTCTCCCCGCATCCATGGAGATGATCCTCATGTCCCTCACGGGGATAATCATGAACCAGATCATCATCTCCGTCGACCCCGTCAACGGTGTGGCCATCTACTCCAGCGGATGGAGGATCCTCAACATAGCCATGATCCCCGTGATGGCCATAGGCTCCACCGTCGTCCCGATCTGTGCCGCGGCGTTCGGAATGAAGGACATGGCGAAGCTCCGCGACGCGTTCAGGTACGCCCTGGGGTACGGCATAATCATGATGCTGGCCGTGGCCGTGCTCCTCGCCGTGTTCGCACCCCATGTCATCGTCATGTTCACGTACAGCGATGCATCGTCCGTCCTGGCACCGGAGCTGACCCAGTTCCTGAGGACATGCTGCCTGTTCCTCCCGTTCCTCCCGTTCGGTTTCGTCTCATCCGGTTTCTTCCAGTCGCAGGGCATGGGTGTGAGGTCGCTCATCGCCACCCTGGGCAGGAACCTCCTGCGCCTGCCGGTGTGCTGGATGCTCTCCTCGTACGGCGTCCTGGGGTACCTCTGGTACGGCCTCACATTCGCGGAGGTCGTGGGTTCGGTGGCGTTCGGACTCTGGGGTATCATGACGCTCCGCGCCATCCTCAGGTACTCCGGTTCGTACAGGCGCGACGAACCCGTCAGGGACCGCTGACCGAGGGGGTCGGACCCTCCGACCCACCTTTTATATCGTGCGTGCGCGTTAGCTCGGACGGTAATAATGTCGAAAGTTTGCATCAACATCGCATGGCCGTACTCCAACGGTGCGATTCACCTCGGTCACCTGGCGGGTTCGTTGCTCCCCCCGGACATATTCAGCAGATACAACCGCCTCCTGGGCAACGAGGTCCTCATGGTCGGCGGATCCGACCAGCACGGGACCCCAATCACCGTCTCCGCCGAGAAGTGCGGGATGACCCCCGAGGCGTACGCGGACAAGTTCCACGAGATCAACAAGAAGGCCATAGAGGACATGGGCATCGAATACAGCCTCTACAACAAGACCCACTGTCCCGTCCACAACGAGGTCGTCCAGGGCATCTTCCTCGACCTCCTCGAGAAGGGCCACATCTACACGAAGGAGACCAACCAGTACTACTGTCCCAAGTGCTCCCGTTTCCTCCCCGACCGCTACGTGGAGGGCGTGTGCCCCAAATGCGGCATGGAGAAGACCCGCAGTGACCAGTGTGACGCCTGCGGCACCACGTTCGAGCCCGGTGACCTCCTGAAGCCCTACTGCACCCTGTGCGGATCGGAGCCCGAGGTCAGGCCCACCGAGCACTTCTTCCTCAGGCTCAGCGCGTTCAGGGAGCAGCTCATCGACCTCATCTCCGGCAAGGACTACCTGAGGTCCAACGTCAAGGCGTTCACCAAGAACTGGCTCGACGACGGACTCTACGACAGGGCGATCACCAGGGACATGTCCTGGGGGGTCCCCATCCCCATCGAGGGCTGGGAGGACAAGGTCATCTACGTGTGGTTCGAGGCCGTCATCGGGTACCTCAGCGCCTCCGTGGAGTACTCCAGGATGATCGGGAGGCCCGACTACTGGGAGTCGTTCTGGAAGGACCCCGGGGTCAGGCACTACTACTTCATCGGGAAGGACAACATCCCGTTCCACTCCATCATCTGGCCCGCCATCCTCATGGGCATGGGCGGCATGACGCAGTACCACGACATCCCCGCCAACGAGTACCTCATGATCGGCGGAGGGAAGTTCTCCAAGAGCCGCGGCGGCGCCATCGACGTGCCCACCGTGCTCCAGAAGTACGATGCGGACGTCATCAGGTACTACCTGTCGGCGATCATGCCCGACACCCATGACTCCGAGTTCTCCTGGGAGGACTTCCAG
>JAZODL010000004.1:0-2350 GCA_045596945.1 Candidatus Methanomethylophilaceae archaeon
CGCGTTCGCCGAGTCCACCGTCGGTGTGGAGGCAGGTTCCAGGACCGGTCTGACCGCCATCTTCGTGGCGGCCCTGTTCGCACTCGCGCTCTTCCTCGGTCCCGTGTTCCAGATAATCGACTACAGGTGCACCGTCGCCGCGATGTTCCTCGTGGGTGTCGCAATGATATCCGAACTCAGGCACGTGGAGTGGGACGACTTCCCCCAGACCGTGGCGGTCCTGTCCACCATCCTGATAATGCTGCTGACCTACTCGATCACGGACGGCATAGCGTTCGGACTGATCCTGTACAGCGTGTGCATGATCGGTGCCGGAAGGCACCGCGAGGTGAGCCCCGTGCTCTACCTCGTCGCCCTGGTGTCCGTGGCGTACCTCATCGCCATGGCCTTCGAGCTGTGAGAACGGGATCACAGCCCGAGGAAACCGGGACCCCCGTCCGAGACGATCCTGCGGTACATCGCCTCGATGGCCTCGGACGGGGACACACCCGCCCTCTGAAGCATGCCCTCGGCCTCCAGCTTCACGATGGGGTCGATGCGGGCGTTCACCACGGCCCCCCTCTCGCGGGACGGCATCCCCTGCAACGCACCGTCGTAGACGGACGAGATGTACTCGTTGTACATCATCCCCCTCTCCTTCGCCAGCACGCGTATGATGTCTGTGGTGCCGGATCCGTACTGCGACGACTTCTTCTTCCTCTCGGCCAGGTACGGATGGCCCAGGTGCACCGCCACCTCCTTGAGCACCGCCTTGCGGGAGTCCATATCCGTCGGACGCAGCTCCTCCGGGGGCACCTCCGACACCCTGTCCAGGACCTCCCTGTCCAGGTACGGGTAGACCAGCTCCTTGCGGAAGTGGGCGGCTATCGCCCTCTCGCACGGGACGGACACGTCCAGGAGCCTCTCGACACCGGCGTTCCTGAGGACCTCGTAGTCTCCGTCGGACGCGCCGACGTACTTGGCGCATCCCATGAAGAACTCGTCGGCACCCTGACCCGTGACGACAACGTCCTCCCCCGCCTCCCTGCACACGCAGAACAGCTGCAGCTCGTACGAGATCGTGAACGGGTCGGAGACCCCGGTGGCCGTTATCAGCTCGGCTATGCGGGCCTCGGTGTTGGACTTGGATATCTGCACGTGGTTCCACGGGAGCCCCAGCCTTGCGGACAGGTCCCTGGCCATGACCACGTCGAAGGCGTTGGCGGTGCCGCAGGTGTACAGCGTCACCGACTCGGCGTACTCACGTGCTATGGCGGAGACCAGGCCCGAATCGAGTCCGCCCGAGAACGCGACGGCGACGTCGCGACCTTCCACGGCGGTCCTGACGGAATCGACGATGGCACTCTCCAACTCCCCGTATCTGAAGGACATGGGGGAGGGTAACGGGCCGCGGGATAAAACGTGCACACCCGCGGCCGGTGTTTCAACGGTGTTCAACCCAGGACGAAATCCGCGATGTCCCCGATCACGGTGGGGTTCACGGTCATCTCACCGTAGTACTCCGCCGTGGTGCCAGCACCCGGTCCGCCGGAGATGCAGAACATGTGGTTCAGCCCGAGGTACAGCTGGAAGGACACGTTCGGCTTCCCGTCGAGGAGGTCTGTCCATGCACCGTAATCGTCCTCGGTGTCGACCTGGAAGTCGGCGGTGCCCTGGATGAACAGCATGGGGAGGTCGGACGCCAATGCGGCTCCCGCGTTGTCCCTGTCCATCATGGACAGGACGTAGTACGCGGGGAGTCCGAACACCTGCACGGAGTGGATCTCCGATTCCGGGATGTCGCGTATGCCGAGGTACTTCGCGTACTCCGCGTCCACCATCTGCTGCATGAGGTCCCTCTCGGGTCCCGGCGGGACCTGGACGAGGAGGTCCATGTTCTGGTCGTACTGGATCTGGGATATGTCCCTGGGTGACCCCGCCATGGAGACGAGCCCGTCGAAGACGCCGTCCGACTCCGCCACGATCGAGGGCGCCATCATCGCACCCTGGCTGTGACCGACGAGGTACACGCGCTCGTAGCCCATGTCCCTGAGGAGCCTTCCCGCGGAGATGGCGTCGTCCGCGACCTCGTAACCGATGTCGAACGGTGCCGTGCCGAGGTCCACACCGAACGGGTCGGCGTAGGTCCTCTGGTCGTACCTGAGGACGTCCACGCCGTGGGAGTTGAGTCCCCACGCGATCTGCTGGAAGATCTGGTTGCCCCCTATGGCGCAGTTCATGCCGTGGGACCCGGAGCCGGGGACCAGGACCACCGCCACCCTGCGGTCGGACGAATCACCGTACGAGAGCATCCCGGAGAGCGGCATCCTTTCGCCGGTCACAACCTCCACGGGGACCTCGGTGACGTCCC
>JAZODL010000005.1:0-1648 GCA_045596945.1 Candidatus Methanomethylophilaceae archaeon
ACCGAGCCACTGGGACAGGGACCTCCACAGGAGGAGGCTGACGGGCCAGCTCTCTATGTCCGACATGATGGTGCTGCCGGTGGTGGTGAAACCGCTGACGGATTCGAAGAACGCATCCACGAGCGTCATGCCCGACACCACATACGGCACGGTGCCCAGCACGAAAACCAGGAGCCAGGCCAGACCGATCATCAACAGGCCGTTGACCGTGAGGAAACCCTTGGACTCGCGGAACAGGACGAACTGGAGGGTCCCCGCGATGAAGAGGGGTGGCACGGTCACGAGGAAGGGCGTCGTGTCCTCTCCCAGCACGAAGGCGGCTATGGCTGGGATGAGGAGGAACCCGGCGATGATGACCTCGACCGCACCCATGATCTTCACAGTGGTGCCGCTCCAGCGAGCGAACCTGTCGAAACCCCTGTCGCCGAGCATCCCCATGGGCTCACAGCTCCGCTACGATGTTCCTGCCGAACACCCTGGCCAGGTCCTCCTCCCTAGTGAGGTTGGTGAACACGATCGCCGAGTCGCCGTCCCTGAACAAGGTGTCGAGGCGAGGGTATATGACCTCTCCGTCGCGGACCACCGCGACGATCCTTATGCCCTCTGGGAGGGGGATGTCGCCGTAGTACCGGTCGAGGAGCTTGGAGCCGTGTTCGACACTGTGGTTGAAGAACAGCTCGTTGTGGGACCTCATCCTCACGATCGCCATCTCGTCCGAGATGGTGCATTTGGTGATCTCGTTGGACACGATCTTGTAGTAGCCGACGATGGATTCGAGTCCCGTAAACGTGAATATGTCCTCGTACTCCTTCTTGAAGTACCTGGACACGATCTTCCTCGCGTTGAACTTCTGTGCGGACATGCACATGAGGAGGTTCGTGTCGTCCAGGCGGGATGTGGATATGGTGCAGTCGACCTTGAACACGTTCTCGGCGGTCTGCACGTCCGGTTCGGTGAAGTCGCCATTGATGACGACGACCCCCGTCAGGATCTTCGAGAGCTCCCTGCATGTCTCGGGGCTCCTGTCGATGATCTTGACGTACCTCTTCTTCGGGTCGTTGGAGAGCAGCCTGGCGAGGTTCCTCCCGACGATGGACCCGCCGAGTATGACGAACTCCCTGGCTATGTCCACGACCCCGATGATCTCGTTGAGCCTGGTGAGGCCCTCCAGTGTCCCCGGCGCGCAGATCCTGTCGCCCGCATGGATCTCCATGGTGTCGACATCCAGGTGCAGCTCGTCGTCGCGGTATATGCCGAAGATGGTGAAGATGTCGTCGGAGGGCAGCTCCATGACGACCTTCCCCACGATCCCCTGTCCGTTCTCCACTGCGAATATGGCGAGGGAGAGACCGAGGTTGCCGATGTACTCGTAGTCGACCATGTTCTCGTTGGTGGCCATCCTGTACATCTTCTCGGCGGTGAGTATCTTGGCGTTAATATGTCTGTAGCACTGGGAATTCCGGGATATGTGGACGGTATGCCCGGTATGGAAGCAATCTTAAGTGTCAGGACAATAGGCGACTGGGCAGTAGGTGCCAGTGGCGTATGTAGCTTTGCAAACTTTTATCTGGAAGGCAGTATTCAGATTTTAAGTAAAGATGGTATTCCCATTCCGGATTCCTTGACCTTCTTTATGGGTGGAGTTGTG
>JAZODL010000006.1:0-2136 GCA_045596945.1 Candidatus Methanomethylophilaceae archaeon
GCTCAAGGCACCCGGGGAGCTCCCCAGGTTCGAGGGCAAGGCCAAGAGGGTCATTGACACGAGGATGATATGATGGTTGGAAACATAATCACTCAGCTTTCGATTTTCGTCAACAACGAACCCGGACGCCTCGCATCCATCGCCTCCACGCTCAGGGAGTGCGGTGTCAACATGAAGGCGTTCAACCTCGCGGAGTCCACGGAGTTCGGTATCCTCAGGGCCATCGTGGACGATCCCGAGGTCGCCTACGAGCGCCTCAGGAACAAGGGCATCATCGTCAGGAAGACCGACGTCATCGGCGTCGTCATCCAGGACACCCCCGGTTCCCTGTTCGCCGCCGCCAACGTGTTCGGCGAGGCGGGCATCAACATCGAGTACGGATACGCCTACACCGGCAGGAGCATCTCCACGTTCTTCATCAGGGTCGACGACCCCGCGAGGGCCGTCGAGGCACTGGACGCCGCCGGGATCAGGCTCGTGACCGAAGAGGAGATCTGATGGGCAACCTCAACATCGCCGTCGTCGGAGCCACCGACTACGCGGGCAAGATCGGCAAGAAGGGAACCGTCACCGACATGACGTTCTACGACCACAAGGCCGGCACCGACTCCTTCACACTCATCGAGCCCTCGAAGTACCCGGACAAGCTGTCCTCGCTGTTCTACTCCGTTGGCATGTCCGAGTTCGTGATCCTGGTGGTCGACAAGATAGACTCCTTCCTCGGTGAGACCATCGTCATGGTGGACTCCCTGGGCATCGACAGGGGCTTCATCATCCTCAGGAACTACATCCAGCCCGAGCAGCTCGCACCCATCCTCGCGGGAACGTCCCTCGAGGGGTACGAGTACAGGGAGGACGACCCCATCAAACTCCGCGAGGAGCTCATCGCGATGGCCAAGGCGGAGGGCAGGACGGCCGGTGACGGCACCTGCGGATCCTGTCCCGTTGACAGCCACTTCAACGTCAAGGGAGTGGGCACCGTCGTTCTCGGATCCGTCATCGACGGGCATTTCAGGAAGCACGACAAGATGACCGTGTTCCCCCTCGGGAGGGAGGTGGTCCTCAAGTCCATCCAGAAGCACGACCTGGACGCCGACGACGGCGTCAAGGGCGACCACGTGGGACTCGCCCTCAGGGGCATAGAGTCCGACGAGCTCGACAGGGGCTACGTCATCACCACCGACAAGTCCGTGAAGATGACCCGCGCCGTCACAGGCAAGGTGTCCCTGGTCAGGTTCTGGGCGTCCCCCCTCAAAGAGGGCATGGTGCTCCATGTGGGCCACTGGATGCAGATGGTCCCCTGCCGCATCACCGCGGTGGACAACGGCGACGACTTCAGGTCCGCCACCATCTCCTTCGAGATGGAGTCGGACATAATCCACAAGCCCGGTGACAAGGCGATCATGATGTACCTCGAGGGAGGCAAGCTCAGGGTCGCCGGATCCATCGAGCTCCCCTGAAACACGTTCCACGGGGGTGCATCCGCACCCCCATCCTTCTGGACTCACACCCCGTACGTGGAAACGAATAATAGCGCGGACGGGTTCCACCGCCCCATGGACGCAGACGGACTTAGGTCGAGGATGTCGCCGGACACGGTGCAGTACCTCGACCGCGTCATGGACATATACGGGGCCCCCTTCGCCAGGTGGATGGGCATAGAGGTGGTGAGCGTATCGGCCGACCGTGTCGTGTGCTCCCTGGAGCTGAAGCCGGAGCACATGAACAGCATGGGCCGCGGGCACGGTGCCGCGGTGTACGGCCTCATCGACCACACGTTCGCGATAATGACCAACATGGTCCACGACGCCACCGGGCAGAACACCGACGTCTCCTATTACAGGCCGGCCCAGGGCAGGATCACCGCCACCGCGGTGCCGGTCAACAGGTCCAGGTCCCTCGAGGTCTACGACGTCCGCGTGACATCCGCGGAGGGGAAGCTCGTGGCATCGGCGGTGTGCACGTCCTTCGTCCTCAGGGGGGACTGAGTTGGCCGACAGGTACTGTCCCCACTGCGGCGAGCTGGTGCCGTCCACCTCCGTCACATGCCCCAAGTGCTACAGGAGGATCCCGGCGGACCCCGTGGCGGCCACCGGTGGGAGGCGCGGCGGCACCGGGCCGAAGGGCACGGGTGCA
>JAZODL010000007.1:0-6201 GCA_045596945.1 Candidatus Methanomethylophilaceae archaeon
ACTCCCCGTCTATGAGGATCTCGCCCGACGACGGGTCGTGCATCCTGTTGATGCACTTCATCATCGTGGACTTCCCGCAGCCGTTCGGTCCTATCAGGCCGACCAGCATGCCGGGCGGTATCGAGTAGGACACGCCGCGGACGGCGTGGTAGCCGTCATCGTAGTACTTCTGGAGGTCCCTGACCTCCAGCAACGGGACATCATCCATCGTACATCCTCCCCTTCCTTATGAGAAGGTACGCGAACACGGGCGCACCTATGATCGTGGTTATCGCACCGACGGGCAGCTCCATGGGGACCATCACCATCTTCGCGAACAGATCCGCGGCGAGCATCAGGGCCCCTCCGACGACCATGGAGGCCGGCATGACCAGCCTGTGGTCGCCCCCGAGGATCATGCGGCACAGGTGCGGGACGACGAGTCCCACGAAACCGATGATACCGACGAACGCGACGCAGACGGAGGCCAGCACCGACGCGAGGATGAGCATCCACCTGTTGAACCTGCGGACATCCAGACCCATCTGACGGGCCTGGTCCTCGCCCAGGAGGACGAGGTTGAACTCCTTGGCCCAGATCAGGGATACCACGGACATGGTCACCGCCGGGATCAGGATCAGCAGCGCCTCGCTCCAGTCGATGTTGGCGAACGAACCGAACAGCCACGACATCACGCTGTTGAGCTTGTCACCGGCCATGCTCATCATGAGCGTCTGAACCGCCGAGAAGACCAGACCTATTATGACACCGGCCAGGACGTAGTTTATCGACGACCCGCCCGACTTCTCGGCCAGGAGCATCGTGGCGCCGAACGCCACCACCCCTCCGACCATGGCCACTATGGGCGTCACGTAGGTGATGCTGTCCAGGAGGCCGAAGAACGTGAAGTCGAACGCTATGGTCGCGACGGCCGCGACACCGGCGCCCGCGGAGACACCCATGATGTAGGGGTCGACCATCGGGTTGCGGATGATGGCCTGGTAGATGGAACCGGATATCGAGAGTCCGAGACCGACACCGAAGGCGGCGACCGCCCTGGAGCACCTGGAGTCGAACACTATGATCTCGTCGTCGGATATCTCCTGTCCGGACAGCGTCTTCTCTATGGCCGACCCGAGGATCGACATCGTCTCCCCGAGGGTGTAGTTCCCCCCGGGACCGTATGCGAGGCTGGCGATGAACAGCACGAAACCTATCGCCAGACCCACCAGGATGACGGTGACGAGCCTGCGCTTGTTCCTGGCCACCTTGGACGTGCGCTCGTTGTTGAAACCGCTGTGCTCCCTCAGCCTGGAGTTGATGTACGCCAGAGGGGGCATCCCCTTGGTCCTGCCGATGTGGACCAGGAGCAGCACGACCGCCAGAGTCAGGACGGCGACCGCGACCACGGCGATCCACAGGGGATCGGTTCCGCCGTCGTCGGAAGACGCCACCCATGCGGGCATGGCGCCCGCGTACGCGAACATTCCCCCGTCGGTCCCGTTGTAGAGCATGCCGTCGATGACCACCACGGCGTCCATGGTCCACTCCTGGATCTCCTCCGGATGCGTGGTGGCGCTGAGGATGTTGCCGTCAAGGTCCATGGTGTAGATGTACCCGCCCGTCTCGTACTCCACGGAGTACAGCGTGTCGCCGTTCACCAGCACCAGCGGTGCCTTGAACGAGGTGTCGAACGCGTGCATGAGCTCGTGGGTGCCGTCCAGGTCCATCCTCCAGAGGCCATCGTAGTTGTTGTAGTACACCCCGGTGAACCCGTCGGACTCCACCGGGAGGACGTACGTGGAGCAGAGCCCCACGTCCATGTCCTTGCAGAGCTCCACGAGGCCGGAGGATGTCAGCTCGTAGATCGCGATACCGCCGTACCTGGAGTTCATGCCGATGCCGTCGGAGAACGAGAACACGATGCGGCCCCCGATCACCACGGGGGTGTTGACTCCCCCGTACTCCCTCACGACACCGTTCTGCTCCTCCTCGTAGGTGTAGACCTTGGCGGAGTCGATCAGCTCCCCGGTGTAGCGGTCGAACGCGTACAGGCACCCGTCGAGGGAACCGGTGTACACCACGTCGCCGTCCACGGTCGGGCAGCTGTAGTACGAGCGCCCGCCGAGGGGGGACTTCCAGACGATGTTCAGATCCAGGTCGGTGCAGTACATGTGGCCGCCACAGGACGAGAAGTACAGGACCCCGGAGTCGTAGACCACGGACGTGGGTCCGGCGTTGTAGACCGTTCCCACCAGACCCGCGCCGGTCGCGTTGGGCACCGGCAGGGTCAGGACCTCGGAGTAGCCCTCGCCCGGACCGGTCACGGGTATCCTGTAGAGGTTCCCGTTGGTTGCGGGCAGGTAGATGTGACCGCCCACGACCGCACCGGTCGTCGTCTCGTAGCCCGCACCCTTCTCGTAGGAGAAGCTCCAGAGCTCCTCCCCCGTGAAGCGGTCGTAGCAGTACAGGGTGGGGTCCGCCATGACGGCCGTGTAGCCCCCGCCTGCGACCACATACGCACGCGGACCCTCCACCAGCACGGTGGAGCAGACGTAGTTCGACTGGCCGTACGTGTACTGCCACGCCACGTGTCCGGGGGCGTCGTCCAGGACCGCGGTCTGGTGCCCGCTCGATCCCGAGTCCCCGCGGACCATCGTCCACGAGGACCTGTGGTCGGGGGTCTCGGTCGGGAGCACCCCATCGGGATAGAAACCGACTGCGACGCATCCGCCCGCGTACGCCGAACCCAGGTCCAGAGAACCCGTGACGTCGTCCCACTGGGTGCCGCCCCATGTGTACATCCTCCACGAGGACCGCGTGTCCCCGATCGTCCTGTCGCGGAGACCGTCCACCACCAGGGACCCGTCGTGGGTGACCACGTGTCCGTCGGACTCGAAGGCCCTCGTGACGATGTCCATGTATGTGCTCCCCGAGGCCTGGTGCCACGAGGTGTCCCCGTCTCCCCCGTCCAGAAGGACGAGGTCCTCTGCGGCCCCCTCCGAACCGGTGACGACCAACGGCACCGAACACAGGAGGACGGCCAATGTCATGATGGTCGCAACCTTGGAAAAGCGGTTCAAAGCGAACCCTCCTTCGTGAATGTAAGATAATCACGGTACCCGTCGCCGATGAACCTCGGGACGTCGATACCGTCGTCGAACGCACCACCGTGGACCATCCTGGCCATGAGCTCCGTCATCTGGGCCACACGGGGTCCCGGACGTGATGCGAGATCGCAGGCGTCACCCACCAGGAGGCAGATGTTCCCCTGCTTGTACGCGGTGGTCCCGCGCCACTCCGAGGACATGGACGCGACCATCGCGTCGTAGTCCGACTGCGTGGCCTCGTAGTCGTTGGTGACCACCACGATGTAGTGCGGGTCGTTCCTGAGGACGGTCTCGGCGTTGACCTGGACCCATCCCGACTCCCCCGAGTAGACGTTGTGGGCGCGGATGTGCGTCATGATGTCGGAGATGTAGGTGTTGGATCCGGAGACCCACGGTGACTTCACCGCGGACAGGGACAGCATCACGGGCTTGTCCCACACGTCGGCGTAGGAGCGGAGGACATCCTCCACATCCCCTATCTGGGACTCCGTCGTCCCGATGAGCTCCGTCGCGGTGCCGCTCAGACCGAGGGCCACGCCCACCATGTAGGTGTTGTCCATGACCGTGGATATCGCCTCGCCGCCGTTGGTGACCAGCACATCCACACCCGCGGAACGGAGCTTCTCCGCCATCTGGACGTGGGCGTTCTGGCTGCCTATGCAAACGACCAGGTCGGGATCCTGCTTGAGGACCATCTCGTAGCTCGGGTTGGTGAAACCACCGACCACCGCGATCGAACCGTCCTCGTGACCCTCGGCCACCGCGGACGGGTAGTTGCTGTACATGTCTGTGCCGACGATCCTGTCCAGACCCCCGACCGCGCAGACGGTCTCGGTCACGGACGGCGAAATCGCCACCACGCGTTCCGGCACTGGGTACCCGTAGAAGCACACCCCGGTGTCGTCGACGGCGCATGTCGGGACCCCGCCCTGCGGACGGTAACCCCAGCAGACCGCCGAGTAGTCGTCGATCTCGATGTCCGAGGGATCGCCCGTGGTCCGGGTCCACTCCCTCTGCCCCCTCTCGACGACGAAGAGGGACCATTCCGACCCGGAACCGTTGGACACGGAACCTATGGAGACGACGCGTCCCCCCTCCATGACCAGTTCCAGCCCGTTCCTGTCGCATGCGTACTCCAGGGCACCGACGGGGTCCGGATCCTCGTCCGTGTCCACGCCGGTGTAGACGACATCGTACTCACCGAAATCGATGAGGATGCCGGATGTAGCGGTGAACGATGCCGACGAGACCGCCAGCACCGTCACGGCCAGTCCCGCAACGAGGACGACCACCGACAGGGCCATCTTGAACCTGCTCGCCTGCATCGTGTCACCTTAATGGGTTTCATCAGTTGTAGACGATCTTGAACTCGGGGTTCTCCGAGACGGAAAGCCCGTCCATCATGATGCTGGACGTGGTCCAGACACCGTTGTCCTTGACGTACTGTCCCCACCAGTGCCAGTTGCCCTCGGCGTCCTGGTACATGTTCAGTCCGTAGAGGGAGTCGATACCGTACGGCTTGCCGTCCTTGTCCGTCGAGACGAAGGGAATCTTGTAGTCGTTGGTGGCGTCGACGAACGCGTCGATGACCTTGTCTCCCTGTCCGTTGACCTTGAAGCTCATGCCGGAGGAGGACTCGATGGTGAACACGGTTCCCTTCTCGGAACCGTTCCAGACCTTGGCATCCCCGGGCGTCGGCAGCGTCTCGGTGTCGAGGCTCCAGTCTGCGTACACGATGGCCATGTAACCGTTGCAGTCCGCGGCGGTGATCTGGTCCATCATGACCTCGTTGGACTCCCATGCCTCCCCGTTCCAGGAGAACTGGGACCACCAGTACCATGTCCCGTCGACCTGCACGGTCTCGAGGCCGAAGAGGGAGCTGATGCCGTTGGGTTCGCCCGTGTTGCCGTCGGTGCTCGCGACGAAGGGCATGTCGAAGTCGTCGACGGCGTCCTCGAACGCCTCGATCGCCGTGTCCCCGTTCCCGTCTGCCCAGAAGTAGACCCCCTGGTTGTCCTGGATGAGGAATGTGATACTGTTCTCGTCACCATCACCGTTGTCGCCTATGAAAACGAAAGCGGCGGCCGCAATCACGATGACCGCGACCACTCCGATGGCGAGATACTTCATATTGTTGTCCATTTGATCTCACCTTTAAGTAAGTTGGATGATAACTCCGACCTCATGATATAAAGATTTGGAATATACATCCAACATACTTTTATACCAATAAGAACAGCCATATGTCAACTGTGGACCGGCACCAATCCAACCTCACTACCCTTATCTAAATGCGCGACGATTCGCTTCCCATGAAGATGGGAACTCTGTTCAGGATCCTCAGGGTCCTGGTCATGGTCGCGCTGGTGGTCGCGGTGGCCTACCCCGCTGCGAGCACCCTCACCGCGACCGACGGGTCGGACATCGCCACAGGGATCGACGCGACGTACGACCTGGGGATGATGGACGCCGACACCCTGGGCGACAACATACGCAACGCCGTCGGGGACAGGACCGACTGCTCCGTGACGTACGGGCAGGTCACCGTGCCCGTCACGGACCGCAGTGCCGACATGGTCGCGGCCGCGATAATCTCCAGCGGCGCGGAAACGGCATCGGTCGTGGGTCCGGACGGCGAGGTGGTCATGCAGCCCAGCATCTCGTACTCCGACACGGTCGTGCAGCGCATAGCGTCGGGCGTCGTCATGCCCGGCGACCTGCAGGAATCGATGGAGTTCGCGATGACAGTCGGATTCGAATCCGCCGACGGCGAGGTCAGGATGGACTGCGAAGCCGTCTCCGAGAGCAACGGGAAGGGGATAGTGTACACCGTGACCGTCCCCTACATCGTCATGGCGGTCGCACAGGCGTACGGCTGCGACATGGTCTCCGGCATCCATGCGGGTTACATGGGGCTCTTCGAGATCGACGTGGGGATGGGAGGGGAAACCCTGGAGAAGCTGGACTTCCACTACTCCGAGATCGCCGGGATGTGCACCCTGGTCGTGACCGGGTGCGGGGTCCCCGATTCCGTGGGTACCATCGGAACCGCCCTGTTCACATCGTCGCCCCTGGGGGACGTCCTCACCATCACCGCCACCGGCGGAAGCTT
>JAZODL010000008.1:0-3271 GCA_045596945.1 Candidatus Methanomethylophilaceae archaeon
CCGACCTCACGGACCACCTCACGCACGTCCTCGACACCCTCGACGGACTCCATGACGACTTCGGTGCGATGGACCTCGACCTCGGATTCGACCTCGGCACCGGGGAACTGAACTTCGAGATCGACCACATCGTGATGGACAGGGCCGCGAAGCACGGCGCCGAGTTCAGGTTCCACGGCAAGGACTACGAGTTCAGGTTCGGATCCGATGTGGCGCTCGAGCTCTCCAAGCACGGGAAGAAGGTCTCGATGTCCATGAGGGACGGTGACGGGAAGGACCTGAACGACAGGCAGAGGGACAGGGTCGGCGACAAGCGCATCCTCCAGCTCGATGCCTTCGCAGGCGATGTCGGGATCCACGAGCTCGGCGGAACCGTCTGGGTCGGCTTCGACCACGACGCCACCGGCTCCGACGCCCCGGTCGTCTACCACATGGACGACGACGCCGGGTTCGATGCCAAGAAGACGAGGTACGACTCCGGCGAGAGGAGGGTGTCGTTCGCAACCGACCACTTCTCATACTACGTCGTCGGAACCGCCGCGGATGCGGAACATGATGCCCCCGCAACCGGGGACGATGGGGAGGACGGTGACAGCACCCTGCTCATCGTGGGTGCCGTCATCGCCATAGTCATCGTGGGGATCGTCGCGATCCGCCTCGTGAGGAGGGGCTGACGGACCATCGACCTGGTGACCGCCCCCCGGGCGGTTAAACCTCTTACCTCCCCTCGAGGGGAGGGTCCCGCCAGGTCGGTTTCCGGAAGGGATCGGTATGGATTCCGTTTCTAGAAGACCCTCCGAGGAGAGGGTCTGGATGAGATTCTTCCCGGAGGGATCCGGGAACGCGGAGCTCCCCGGATGCACCGCGTACGAGCACATGATCCGCTCCAACTCCATGAGGCCCGAGGGGATCGCCATCAACTACTACGGCACGAGGATCTCCTGCCGCGAACTGTCGGGGATGGTCGACGCATGCACCCGTGCGTTCCACTCCATCGGTGTCCGCGAAGGGGACATGGTGTCGTTCATGTCCCTGGCCGTCCCCGAGAGCATAGCATCCGTCTACGCCCTCAACCGCCTCGGTGCCACTGCCAACATGATAGACCCCCGCATGGACGTCGACAGCATCTCGAGGATGGTCCTCGATTCTGGTTCCAGGGTGTTCGTGGTTCTGGACGCCGTGTTCGGGAAGATACGTCCGGTGCTGTCCGACCTCCACCAGGACCGTGTCCTGGTCCAGAGGGTGTCGTCGTCTCTGCCCACGCACCTGAGACTGCTCTACAACATCAGGATGCGCACCGACATCCCCTACGGTGAGGACAATGTCGTGTCCTGGAAGGATTTCCTCGCAGGGGGAGCCGGTTCCGAACCGGTCATCGCATCCTACAGGGGTGACAACGTCGTCGCGATCACCTACACCGGTGGCACCACCGGGTTCCCCAAGGGGGTCATGATAACCAACGACTCCATGAACGCGGTCGCGGTCAACTTCCAGAACTGGGGTCTGGAGCACGAGAAGGGACAGAGGTTCCTCGGGATAATCCCCGTGTTCTCGTCCTACGGGATGGTGTGCGGACTCCACATGCCGCTGTGCATGGGGTTGGAGCTCCTGCCCATCCCGAGGTTCGATCCGACGGGGTTCGGGAAGCTCGTCAGGAAGCTGCGTCCGAACCACATGATTAGCACCCCCGCGTTCTACGAGATGATGATGAACAGCAGGGAGGTCCGCGGGATGGACCTCTCGTTCCTGATAACCCTGGGTTCCGGAGGGGACACCATGAACAGGGGACTGGAGGGGAAGCTCAGGGAGTTCATGGACGAGCACAACATCAGGTACCCCCTCGCACAGGGATACGGCATGTCCGAGGTGTCGGCCGCCGTGACGTTCGGTGCCAACGACATCCACAAACCGGGGAGCGTCGGCATACCGTCCCCGCTGTCCACCGTGGGTGTGTTCGACCCCGAGACCGGGGAGGAGATGGGATACAACGAGATAGGGGAGGTGTGCATCACCGGCCCGACCATGATGAAGGGCTACTGGAACGATCCCGAGGAGACCGCCCATGTGATGAGGGTGCACCCCGACGGACGCACCTGGATCCACTCCGGGGACCTGGGCTACCTGGACGAGGAGGGGTTCCTGTTCATCAAGGGCCGCATCAAACGCATGATAACCCGCTTCGACGGACACAAGGTGTTCCCGGTGAACCTGGAATCGATGATCTCCGCCCACCCAGATGTGCGCAACTGCGCGGTGGTGGGTGTGAGGGACCGCGAACACAGCATGGGCCACTACCCGGTGGCGCTGGTGGAGGTGCACGGAGACAGGGATGCACGCGCGATCTGCAGGGAGCTGTTTGACATGTGCACCGCACGCGCCGAGGAACGCGGCAGACCTGTGGCCGTGGTCCCGGTGGACAGCATCCCCCTGACCGGGATGGGTAAGAACGACTTCCGCACACTCGAGGAGGAGTTCCGGAGGTTCGACTACGTGTCGTACAGCCACTGAGGTGAGGAGATGACTGATGGGAACGAACACAGTTGGCGTCCTATCGCCATGTTCTCGGTTCTCGCGGTGGCATACTTCATGGTGTACCTCCACAGGACCACCGGAGGTGCCGTCTCCGATACGTTGATGGGTCATTTCGATGTCGGTACCTCATCGGTGGCCCTCCTGGCATCGGCGTACCTCTACGCGTACACGCTCATGCAGATCCCCAGCGGCCTGCTGACCGACAGGTTCGGTCCGCGTCTGTCCGCTACCGCGTTCATCTCCCTCATCGCGGTCGGATCGGTGCTGGGGGCGGTCTCGGCCGAGACCGGCGGTTTCGGTCTGATGGTGCTCGGGAAGTTCCTGATAGGCATCGGTGCGGCCGTCGTGTACATCCCGGCCCTGAAGGTCCTGGCCGTGTGGTTCGGAAGGGACCGCTTCGCCTCCATGAACGGGGCCCTCCTCCTCGTCGGTAACGTCGGTGCCATCGCGGCGGCCACCCCGATGGTCCTCATGATGGACCGCATCGGGATCGCAGGGACGTACCTCGCACTGTCGGCAGTGACCGTCCTGATCGCCATCCTGTGCTGGATGATCGTACGCGACCGCCCTACAGATGTTGAGAGGACCATGGACACCACCCACATCGGGACCCTGGAGGGGCTCGGAGCCGTGTTCAGGAGCGGTCGCAGGTTCTGGCCCCTGGCAGCCTGGTTGTTCCTGATGTACGGTACGCTCATGCTGTGGCAGGCATCCCAAGCGGCATCGTTCTACACGTCCG
>JAZODL010000009.1:0-3821 GCA_045596945.1 Candidatus Methanomethylophilaceae archaeon
ACTCGTTGTAGGTGAGGATGCCGGGTGCGGCGGCCTCGACAGGTGCGATGAAGTGCTTCGCCTTCACGGAGTAGTACGCTCCGGCGATCTCGTACGTACTGTGATCAAGCTCGAGTGTGGACTCGATGGTTCCGGTGGATGCGAGCTCGACGACCGCGGACAGTTTGTTGTCCTTGTCCTTGACCTCGGTTCCGAACACGGCGGTCGCGTTGTCATCCGCATCGGTGTCCGCTGCGACGAGCTGGCCGTTGTTGAGGTACAGCCTTCCCTCGACTGTGAGTGCGACACCCTCGTCGATGGAGAGGATCTTGCCCGCGGGCACCTCGAGGGTGACTCCGGCGGGGATGGTCGCGTCCTTGGTGATGCTGACGGTGGCGACGGTCTCGGGGGCGACTGCCTTCCTGGTGACCTTGACGACATCTCCGGACTGGGCCTCGGAGAGCGCGTTCATCACGTTGGTGTACATCGAGGACACCTCGTTGACGGAGGATGTGTCGCTGACGATGTTGGAGCAGACGAGGTCCTCGTTGTCCTCGACGACGAGGGTTCCGTCGACCTCGATCCTGGTGGCCTCGAAGGTCGCTCCGTCCGCGATGGTGAGGGTTGCCTCCTCATCGATGGAGACGGCGGTCGCCTCGACCTCGTATCCCGCGGGGACGGTGGTGTCGACCCTGATGTTCAGGGTTCCGAGGACCGTGAGCTCGGTGGCACCGTTGTCTATGGCGGTCTTGAGTGTGGTGTAGTAGTACGTGGTGGTGGTTCCTTCCCTGACGGAGTACTTCACGGCGCTGATGTTGGACGCGTAGGGTGCGCTTGCGGAGGAGTCGATCTCGACTGCGGACTGGATCATTCCGGTGACGGAGATCTTTCCGGTTCCGTAGATGTCGCCCTCACCGTCGGTGGAGCTGGCGGAGATCAGGATGGTTCCCGCGACATCAAGGTTTCCGATGACGGACATGTCGACGAGTCCGAGATCGAGTGTCTCGGAGACGGTCGCCTTCCCACCGGAGACGGTGACGAGGGGTGCCGCGGTGTAGCCGTCGGCCTTGTACGCGGAGGCGGTTCCGGAGACGTACATCTTGTTGTAGTACTCCCTGACACCGTCGTCGTTGACCTTGCTGGTGTAGTTGGATGCGACGATGACGCCCTTGATATCGGTGATCGTGACCACGTTGGGGGTCTGGACCTTGGCGGCTGTTCCTCCGACGACTCCGGTCTTGATGAACATGCCGCTGTCGGTGACGGTGACGGTTCCCCTGACGGACTGGACGTCTACGGTTCCTCCGACCTGGTTCGCGACGGTGAATCCGCCGACGACGACTCCGTTGACCGTGACGGTTCCGTAGTTCATGGACACGTTGCCCTCGATGGATCCGTTGACGACGAGGTTGCCGTTGACGATGATCCCCTTTCCGAACTCCGCGGAGGCGTTCTTCTGGATCTCGACGGTTCCGTCGATGGTGGTCACACCGTTGACGATGTTGACGGATCCGGATTTGACGTTGATGGTTCCGAGGACGTTGAGCTCCTTACCGTCGAAGTAGAGTCCCTCCGCACCCTCGATGACGATGTCACCTGCGACATCGGCCTTGGCGTTGACTCCGTCGATGACGAGCTTACCACCGTTCTTGACGGTGATCTTCATTCCCTCGGCGACCTCGAGCTGACCTGCGATGGTGAGCTTGGCACCGGGGTAGATGGTGATGGACTTGTCGATGTAGACCTTCTGCTGTGCGGTGGTGACGACATCGGACACGATGTCCTGGGAGATGTGGAACTCCCTCATCGCATCATCGGTGTAGAACTGGCCTGCTCCCGTGAACTTGGATGCGACGATGGCGTTGGGGTCGACGTAGACGACGTCGGTCTCCTTGTCGGTGTCGATGGTTCCCTGTACTCCGAGGACCTGGCCCATGATGTTCATGGAGGCTCCGTCGAGGGTGAGAATCTTACCGTTACCGATGGTGACCGTGGCCTCGTCCTGGACCATGACCGCTGCGCTGTTCCTCTTCGTGGTGGTGTTGTAATCTCCGACGATCGTCAGGTCTCCGATCTGGAGTCCGTCGGCGAGGATGATGTTGGCAGTCTTTCCGGATTCGACGGTGATGGTGACGTTGTCGATGCTTCCCATGACAGTTACGTCACCGTATACAGCACCGATAGACCCGCCGGTGATGACTCCATTGACAATGATGGAACCTTTGGTGAAGGTGTATGTTCCCATGAGATCGGTGATCTTGAAAACAGATGCTCCGTTCCCGGATCCGAGGGTAATGTTCGCAGTATATCCTCCAGGTGCTACAATGCTCAAGGATGCGCCATCACTAACTCCGATGTCAATCTCTTCACTGCCTGTATCATCACCAGCAACGAAAGTCGTGTTCGTCGTGATAACTGTTCCACTCTGAACCTCTGTTACTACAGCAGAATTACCCGTCTGAATGGTCTCGACAGAGACGTTAACCGCAGATTCTGCCTTCTTGATTTCAATCTGATCAAGGGACTGCGCGTCGGTATAGAACTTAATGGGTGCCTTGTCACCGGTCACATCTGTCGCTGCTGTGACGCTGACTGGGTAGGAGTTGCTCTCGGAGTTGGAGATCTCCGTCCCATTGATCTTCACATCGACCGCTTTTCCAGCGCGGTCCGCATATGCGTTGTTGATGAACAGGGCCGTGTACCCGACGCCCGATCCGCTGTTGTTGGCGACTCCGGAAGATGCCTCGTACTTATCGGAGGAAATGGAACCTCCATTGATCGTGACGCTTCCGGATTTGATCTCTACAGCGGTGGTGATTGAATACGCATCGACATCCGTCAGGACCGCCTCCTGGACAACGCCTATGTAGATGGCGACGGGTTCCACACTCTCAGGGGCGGATACCCTGACATCGACATCGGTCATCGTGAGTGTTCCGCAACCGTCATTTCCGAGCCAGACACCTGCACCGTAGGCATCGAGGGTCGCATTCTGTATGGTGAGTTTTCCTCTTACATCTGGAGTCTTATCGGAATTACCGTACCAGAGAATGACCGTATCCCCCGCCGTGTATTCCCCTCCGTTGATCGTGACCTCGTTCCCATCTGCGACCCAATTCTTGATCGCATAATTCCCTGCATGGATCCCTCCATCAGCCGCATTGATGGTCAGCTTCTTCGCTTCTCCTTCAATGGATATCGCGTCATCCGCAGAGAATATGTGGAAATTCCCGAGATTGAGTGTCAGATCTGCAACCATATCCACCTCATCTGCGAGAACATAGTTCTTCGTGAGTGTGATCACTCCGTTGGTTGCGAGTTTGAGGAAGTCATCTCCGGTGATCTTCTCGGCGAAGACCACTCCGGAGAGGTCCAGGATGTATGTTGTTGTGTCCCCTCCGACCTTGACGGTCACCGTCTTAGACTGTGTGTCCTTGACGTAGAGGATCGCCTGTGCGTTGGTTTCATCGGAGATCGTGAAGGTCTCACCGTCTCCGATCTTGACCTCGGAACCCAGAGGTGCGTAGAGGTTGAACACGATAGCATAATCGTAGTCGGTGTTACCCTGCCACATCTTGTAGAACACCGATTCGGTGTCTGTCCTATCCTGTTTCGAAAGAGCTCCGGAAATGGCGTAGTAGTTACCATCCCTCACTACATCGATGACATTACCCATTCCGACATTGGACACATCATCTTGGAATGTGATGTCTCCATCGAAGGCAATGGGGTCGGTCTCACTCACCGTAGGATTAGCATCCGCCTCATCCGCGACGAACACGGCACCGGCGAACACCATGGCGAGCGCCATGACGACGGCGAGGAGTCCCCTCTTGTTGTTC
>JAZODL010000010.1:0-1523 GCA_045596945.1 Candidatus Methanomethylophilaceae archaeon
GGGTCTGAATCGGCATCACACACCTTGCGTGATGGTGGAGCGTGGGATGCACACGTCCCATCCAGTCGCAGTACGTTTCCACGGGACTTCGTCGCCGCCTTTTGAAATTGCGGAAACGGGTGGGACAGTGGGTGAAACGAAATGTCATCATGCGGATTGAACGGCCGCCGAGAGAAATTGGGCAGGACCGCTCCCTCCGGTCGCGTAAGGCGTTCGCTTCGCTGCGTGACTCGCTCACGCTCATCGCTCAGCGAATGCTTCATCATCGGGATGCTTTACTACCTCTGAACCACACCTTTTGCGTCTAGAGAACGATCGAGGAACTCGGGAAGCTGAAGGCGGATACTAGGACGGATGACCGATGTCCGGCGACGGTCCCGTATCCCCCGATGGATCCCGAGTCGTCGTTCTCAATGATCATGTACGGTTACCGATGAGACGAAGAACGCTCCCGGGGTTGTAGATAACGGAATCCCCGGAACGGTACCCGCCGCACCGCTCCCGGCACTCCCCCGACCTGTCGATGCACCCGTGGTTCCGCAGGAGATCCACCACCTCGTCCTCCGTGAATCCGAAGCATCCGCCGAACCTGTCGCTACGGATACCGTCCACGTACATGTTGTTCAGTCCGGAGGACATGGTCCCGTCCTCGATCCGTCTGACGCCCGTGACCACTCCGAACGCCAGGGCCCCGTTCCCCTTGAGGACGTTGGTGAGCATGCTTCCCAGTAGGGCAGTCACCCTCCACCTTACATCCGCGTCACGACATTTCACTACGGGGTCGTCGTACCCGTCGACGAGCACGACCACGTCCCTGCCGTGATGCGCCCTTAGCATGTCGCCCAGGTTCTTCAGGGACTCCGACGGGAGGGTCGTCGCGAAGCCATGATCGACGACGTCCGCGTAGTTCACCCCCTGGAGTCCCGTAAGCCTGTCGGAACCCCCCAGGTACCCGAACCGGTCGTAGAGCGTCCTCAGCCTCTCTTCGATGGCCGTCTCGAACCCGTCGGAGCTCCCGACATCCAATCCGCCCAGGTCCAGCATGATGACCGGGTACGAGTTCATGTGTGCGACGCAGTCGCCGCAGCCCATCACCTCCAGACCATCGAACCATCCGTTCCCCCTGTACTCCAGGTTGAGGAAGGCATCGAGCATGCCCAGGTTGAGGGACTTGCCGAACCCATCGGGCCTCGTGAACAGGAACACCTCCATCCCCCGGTTCCGGAACATCTCCACCACGAGCCGGGTCTTGTCCACGTAGGGACCTCCCCTGGAACGGAGCTCCGTTAAACCGTTCCCTCCGGAGGATCCGATGGCGGACACGGGGTTCCCGGGATCGACATGATTGATGTTAGGTACCATGCATGATGTAATGTCATGATTGCATATAACGCAATCCGCATTGTGGATGGGACAACTCGACGTATTACTCGAATATAGTGAGGAGTGGATCGGCACCTTCGATGATGACTGAAACTCAACAACCAGATGATTTAAAATGGGAATGGTGGACAAGGCGAGAT
>JAZODL010000011.1:0-3868 GCA_045596945.1 Candidatus Methanomethylophilaceae archaeon
TGCTGGGAAGCGGCGGCGCCACGGACGAGATAGTCGGCGTGGGCGTCGAGATGGTCCTCTGCTCCCTTGGGAGCGTGGAGTGCTCCCTGTGTGCCGGCAGTGTCGCGGCCTACGTCGCCGCGGGTTTCGCCGAGACCGTCCGCAGGATCCAGTTCTCCAAGGTGCAGTCCTTCTCCCCCGAGGAGATGGGCAGGTTCAGCACCTACAGCCTGATCACCCGTTCCACCAACGACATAACGCAGGTGCAGATGGCCGTGGCCAGGACGTCCCAACTCGTGGTCAAGGTCCCCGTGATGACGTACATCGCACTGGGGAAGATCGCCACCGGCAGCTGGGAGTGGACCGAGCTCACCGCCGTGGGCATAGTGGCGATCATCATCGTCCAGTCCTTCATGCTGTTCTACGTGATCCCCCGCTACCGTAGGGTGCAGAGGTACACCGACGGCATGAACAGGGTGGTCCGCGAGAGCATGACCGGGGTCAGGGTCATCCGCGCGTTCAACGCGGAGGGCTACCAGAACGCCAAGGCCGACGCCGCGAACGACGAGCTCACGGAGAACAACCTCTTCGCATCCCGCCTGCTCGCGTTCACCCGCCCGTTCAACGGGGTCGTCCAGAACATGCTGACGGTCGCCATATACTGGTCCGGTGCGGTCATCATCATGGGTGCGGCGTCGTCCGAATCGGCGCTCTTCACGTTCTCCAACATGATCGTGTTCTCGTCGTACGCGATGTACGTGGTCTCGTCCTTCATCCTGCTGGCGCACATCGCCATGGGCCTGCCCCGTGCTATCGTCTCCGCACAGCGCATCGAGGAAGTCATCGACACCGACCTCGGCATCGGGGACGGCGAGGGTGCCGAACCCGTCCGCGGGGACGTGCACATCTCGTTCAGGGACGTGTCCTTCACCTACACCGGCGGGAGCGGCCCTGTCCTGTCCGATGTGAACCTCGACATCATGCGCGGCGAGACCTTGGCGGTGATTGGTCAGACCGGTTCCGGGAAGACCACGCTGGTCAACCTCATCCCCCGCCTGTTCGACGCCACATCCGGGACCGTGGAGGTGGACGGTTCGGACGTGAGGGACTACCGCCTCTCGGACCTGAGGTCCCGTCTGGGTTACGCGACCCAGAAGCCCGTGATCTTCTCGGGCACCATCGGGTACAACATAGCCTACGGCTCCGGGGACGTCCCGGAGTCCGAGGTGCTCCGCGCCGCCGGGATCGCACAGCTCGACAGGTACCTGTCGGAGAACGACGGCCTGGACACGGAGATCCAGCAGAAGGGGGCCAACCTGTCCGGTGGCCAGAAGCAGAGGATCTCCATCGCCAGGGCGGTCTGCAGGAGGCCGGAGATCTACATCTTCGACGACTCATTCTCCGCACTGGACTTCAGGACGGACATCGAGGTCCGCAGGGCACTCCGCAGGGAGACCTCCGGCACCACGACCATCATCGTCTCCCAGAGGATCGGCACCGTCCGCGACGCGGACAGGATAGTGGTCCTCTCGGAGGGCAGGATCGCCGGGATCGGGACGCACGACGAACTCATGGAGGGATGCGACGTGTACCGCGAGATGGCGGAGTCGCAGCTTCCCAGGGGGATGAGCGCATGATGGGCGGTTCCAAGAAGTCCAAACCGCAGGACCTGGGCGAGGCCTGGATGAACATCCTGAGGTACATCAGGAGGTACCGCTATGTCTTCGTGGTGGCCGTCGTCCTGTCCGCCATCGGCTCGATGCTGTCCCTGATCGGACCGTACTACCTCAGCGACATGACCGACGCGATAGAGGACGGGATACACGGCGGCATGGACATGGGCCTCATCGCCGGCCTCACCGTGTCGCTCCTGTGCATATACGCCGTCAGCGGGATCGTCCAGTTCGTGGACAACTACCTCATGGCCACGGTGTCCCAGCGCTCCGCGCAGATGCTGCGCAGGGACGTGTCCAGGAAGATGGACCGCATCCCCCTCTCCTATTACGACAGGTCGTCCAAGGGCGACGTCATGAGCCGCGTCACCAACGACATAGACACTCTGGGTGCGTCGATGAACCAGTGCATAGGCTCCGTGGTCACCTCCCTCACCACTCTGTTCGGATCGTTCGTCCTGATGGTGTTCATGGACATCCGCCTCACCCTGGTCTGCTTCGCCATCGCGGTGGTGGGGTTCGTGGTGATCAAGACCGTCGCCAAGCACACGCAGAGGTACTTCCGCGACCAGCAGAGGAACCTCGGTGCGATGAACGGACTGGTGGAGGAGCAGTACTCGGGCCACCTCATAGTGTCGTCGTTCGGCGGTGCGGAGGAGGCCATGGGCAGGTTCGAAGCCATAAACCGCGAACTCAGGACCACATCCTTCAGGTCCCAGTTCCTGGGCAGCGTGTCCACCCACCTGAACGGGCTCATAAGCAACGTGGGGTATGTGATCATCTGCGTCGCGGGGGCAATGCTGTACATGGAGGGTGCGATAACCTTCGGTGTGATCGTGGCGTTCATGATCTACGTGAAGCTGTTCACGGGATCGTTCACGCAGCTGTCCTCCGCGGTCGTGTCCATGCAGTCCGTGGCGGCCGCCGCAGAACGCGTGTTCGTGTTCCTCGACTACGACGAGATGCCGCCCCAGGAGACCTCCGTGGAACCGGAGAGGATCGTCGGACGCGTCGAGTTCAGGGACGTCCGCTTCGGATACGAGCCCGGAAGGGAGGTCATCCACGGCTTCACCGCCACGATCGAACCTGGGCAGAGGGTCGCAATCGTGGGACCGACCGGTGCCGGGAAGACCACACTGGTCAACCTACTCATGAGGTTCTACGAGGTGGACTCCGGCGACATCCTGATCGACGGGGTGTCCGTACGCGACATGGACAGGTCCCGCCTGCGCGGCATGTTCGGGATGGTGCTCCAGGACACGTGGATGTTCGAGGGGACCCTGAGGGAGAACATAGCCTTCAACAGGACCGGCGTCACCGACGCCGACCTCGACAGGGTCTGCAGGGAGGTGGGGCTCCACCACTACGTGTCGGCGCTCCCGGACGGGTACGACACCCCCATGAGCGACGAGGACTCCCTGTCCGTCGGACAGAAGCAGCAGATCACCATCGCAAGGGCCCTGATCGGGGAACCCCCGATGGTCATCCTCGACGAGGCCACCAGCTCCGTCGACACCCTCACCGAGATGGAGGTCCAGAGGACCATGGACCGCATGATGGAGGGGCGCACCTCCTTCGTAATAGCCCACCGCCTCTCCACGATCCTGGACGCGGACATGATCATAGTGATGGACCACGGCGACATCGTGGAGACCGGCACCCACTCGGAGCTCATGTCGAGGAACGGTTTCTACCGCGACCTGTTCGACAGCCAGTTCGAGGTCCCGGACCCCTGACGGTCCGGACCCCTTCCCCCTCCGGGGAAGGGTTATCTACCCGTTCACGATATTGGATGATATATCCAATATGATGTGATCCAGATGGGGGAGTCGGAGAGGCGGGGAAGGAGCGGAAGATCGTTCATAGGGGACGTCCGCTCGGTCCTGCGCTACTTCGGACACCTGGAGTGGTCCATCGTAGTCCTCGTGTTCGTCCTCACCGTGGTCCAGGTGTACCTGGACCTGAGGATACCTGAGTACATGGCGTCCATCACCGAGACCCTCGTGGACCACGGTCCCACGGACCTGGTGATGGCCGACGCGTGGAGCATGGTGAAGTGCGCCCTGGCCAGCCTGGCCATGGGGATGTGCATAACCCTGCTTATCGGGGTGGTGTCGTCCAGGTACTCCATGCGCCTCCGCGAGATCCAGTTCGAGAGGGTCCAGGGGTTCTCCATGGAGGAGATGGGCAGGTTCAGCACCTACAGCCTGATCACC
>JAZODL010000012.1:0-6371 GCA_045596945.1 Candidatus Methanomethylophilaceae archaeon
TGGGGTCCCATGGACCCAACATTCCACGAATCGCGCCCCATCCTGCCGCGTCCGCTGGCGTACGCCATGGCCGCGGTGCTGCTCGCCACGTCCGCCTTCATGGCCGTGTCGAGGTACGCGATGGGTGTCGACATGCCCGGCTGGGCGCTACCCGCCGTCACCGTGGTCTTCCTGGTCATCATAGTCCTGACGTTCGTCCTCAGGTACGAGGTCACCGTCGGGGACGACGGCATCGAGGTCCTCCATTGCCACAAGCGCACCCGCGTCCCAATGGACGAGGTGTTGGACAGGAGGGCCGGGGAGCTGGCGCTGATCAAGAGGTACGACGGATGGAACCTGAAGGGCGTGAAGCAGAAGGCGTTCACAGCCGTCGGCGACGACGACGGTGTCGCCGTCAAGCTGACCGGTTACAGGGTCCTCGTCCTTTCGACCGCGCGTCCGGATGAGCTCGAGGCGGCCATCCCCGTGGCGCCCGATCAGGGGGAGTGATCAATCATGCAGGTAACATTCCATTGGCTCAGGGTCCAGACGTTCTGCTACGCGACCGAGAGGAGGGAGCTCCTCGAGGAGACCATGGCGGAGCTCCTGGGCACCGACGAGTTCACGGAGGAGATCTCCGAGGGGGAGCACGGCAACGTGATGACCATCCTCGAGGCCCGTCTCACGAAGCAGAGGGAGTTCAACGCCCTCTTCCGCAAGCTGGGTCCCGGGATCTGCTCGTGGCTCCTGGAGGACATGGAGAACAGGGTCGACGAGGACTGCGTGTTCTACATGCGCCTCGACAAGCAGAGCGCCGTGCAGGGGACCTACGAGGTCGCCCACCACGGCGATGTGATAGCTATAACGGGGAAGGTGCAGTCGCACCCCGCCAGGAAGGACGTGGCGGTCAGGACCCTGTCAGGGTACCTGACCGGGCTGGATCACTCGGATCCCGCCTCGTCCTGAGAAACGATCTCCCTTCTGACGAACTCGGACTCGACCACGCGGCGGCCCTTGACGGTACCGACCCTGATGGTCACACCGGGGATCTCGACCAGGTCGCCCCTGGCGGGTCCCCTCCCGAGCTTGTACACTATGTACCCGGTGACGGAGTAGTCCTCGTACTCCCCGGGGTCGAAGTCCACACCGAGGGTCTCCATGACGTCGTGGATGTTCGCGACGCCCTTGACGTTGAACCTGTCCTCGTCGACCTGGACGATGTCCTGCTGGATCTCGTCGCTCTCGTCCCAGATGTCGCCCACCAGCTCCTCCAGCAGGTCCTCCAGGGTCACAATCCCCATGGTGCCGCCGTAGGAGTCCAGTACGACCGCCATGTGCACCTTGGACTTCTGGAAGTCCCTGAGGATGGTGGCGATGCTCATGGTCTCAGGCACGTACTTCACGGGCTTCGTGATGTCGCGGATGCTGAACCTGACATCCATCAGGTTGTTGGTGAAGAACTCCTTGGCGTAGGCCACGCCGATGATGTTGTCGATGTTCTTCTCGTACACCGGGATCCTGGAGAACCCGGTGGTGGTGAACAGCCTGCCCAGCTCCTCCGGGGTGGAGGACACGTCGACCCCCACGATGTCCATCCTGGGGACGTAGACCTCCGAGACCTGTATGTCGTCGAACCTCATGGCCGACTTGATGAGCTCGCTCTCGTCCTTGTCTATGACGCCGTCGCTCTCGATCTCGTCTATGATGACCTCCAGCTCGTCCTCGGTCATCTGCACCTCGCCGTCGCTCTTCCTGTTGATGAACGAGGTGAGCCTGGTGAACAGCAGGGACAGAGGGGTGAACACGACCTCGAGGACGTGGACGGTGCCGCATATCCTCATGCACACCCTCTCGGGGTTCTTCTTCGCGACCGACTTGGGGATGATCTCGCCGAAGGTTAGGACGGACAGGGTCATGACCACGGTGGAGGCCAGGGCGCCGGTCTCGTTGCCCAGGAGGACGGAGAAGACCAGGGTCGCCAGCGATGTGGCCCCGATGTTGACCAGGTTGTTCCCGATGAGGATGGTCGTCAGGAACCTGTCGTAGTTCCCGATGATCCTCAGGGCCTTCTCGGCACGGGCGTCGCCGTCGTTCGCCAGCTTCTTCAACCTTATCTGGTTGGCACTGGTGAACGCGGTCTCGGACATGGAGAAGAAGGCCGAGCATGCGATCAGAAGTACTATGGCAACTGAGTAGATGACGGTGAGGTCCATATCTCACACACGCATCCTGTTGGTGATTTCGCGATACAATTGAATCCAACCGTTGGTTTTTCAACATGTTGAGCGCGGATATAAGGGTATCTGACCGGTCGTCCGGACGACCGGGAGGGTGTCCGATCCGCCGGTTCCCTTAGTTATCTATTATTTTATATAGGGAACAACCGTTCCGTGGCCCAGGTAGAGATCATGGTCGAATTCAAGTACGAAGTGGTCGAGAAGATCGCCGTCCTCTCGGAGTCCTCCAAGGGATGGACTAAGGAGCTCAACCTCATCAGCTGGAACGACAGGGACCCCAAGTACGATATCCGTGAGTGGTCCCCCGACGGGAGCAAGATGGGCAAGGGCATAACCCTCTCCGACGAGGAGGTCGCGGTCCTCAAGAAGGCCCTCGACACGAGGGACCTCTGAAATACCATTACCGGGGCCGAGCCCCGGATTCTACAATGGGGCACGCGATGTGACCGTTTCCAAGACGGAGTACCTGGAGCGCTTCCTCGACGCGGTGGACCGCGTCCCGGCCGGGCGCCCCGGCGGGATAACCGAGGACAGGTGGCTGGTGAACAACTACTCGGCGGGTTTCCTGTCCCTGGTCGACAAGTACCTGGACAGCTCCGACGACCGCGTGGTCGCCGAGACCGTGATCCTCCTGACGGACGTCCGCGAGAGGGCGGTCCACGGGAGGGTGCGCGACATGTCGCGTTCCTCGGGGGAGAGGGTCCGCATGGCCTGCCTCGGGTACCTGACCACCATGTCCGACGATGACGACGCGATACCCGCCCTGTTCGACACCGTGGAGCACTGCACGGGCGCGGAGTTCCACAGGGCGGCGGTGAGGCTGGCGGCCATCGCCAGGGAGGAGGATCTGCCCAGGGTCCGCAGGGTCTACGGCCAGGTGTCCGGCGAGATGCGCACGGACATGGGGGCGGTCATGGACAGGATCATCGCCAGGAACCCGTCCCTCGAGTCCAAGAGGGACCTGATCATGTCGCTGCCCGTGTACCCCGACGAGGACGCGTTCGACCGCTTCCTGGACTCGGTGGACGAGTACATCGACGGCAGGTACCGCGCCAACGTCCATCCGGCGGAGAGGGTCTCCGCGGGGACCCACAACAACGTGGTGCGCGCGCTGGGGAAGATGCGCACCCGCCTGTACAACGAGTCGGACAACCTGCAGTACTACGGTCCCGACAAGACCGACAGGTTCCACGAGGCCCTGGACCTGGTGTCCTGGGCGAACCGCGACCTGGCGGGCAAGGAGGTCGTCGGGAGGCAGGCGTCCAGTTCCCGGGCGTGTCCCAGGTGCGGCGGCCTGATGTCCCTGTACAAGGGTTCGTGGAGCTGTCCCGACTGCGGGGGCATCTGACGTCGCGTCCCGTGTGTCCGTTCCCTGGGTTGATATACATGAACCGTGATGGTCTCGGCGATATCCACGACCGTCCGTCGCGGACGGACGCTTCGGGGATGTCCGAACAGAGGTGAATGAAATGGCCTACGGCGGATACAGGGACTCAAGGGACAGGGACAGACCCAGGGAATTCTTCAAGACCACTTGCTCCGAGTGCGGGGCGGAGTGCGAGGTGCCCTTCAAGCCCACCCAGGGGAGACCCGTCTACTGCAGGGACTGCTTCAGGAAGCACCAGCCCGACGAGAGGAGGGACAGGAGCAGGTTCTGACACCGGTCCCGGACCGGGCGCACAACGAACGCAATGAAAAATAAACAGACCCGGCGTCGCACGCCGGGTTGTTGAACCTTAAAACGTTTCCACGCATTTCTGTCAGGGTCACTTGCGACGTACCGAGTTGCTCATGTCGTACAGCAGGAAGAACCTGGTCATCGAGAACGTGATGACCAGTGCCGCGCCCCCGAGGGCGACAAGCAGTATGCCGACGGCGTCCATCCCCATGAGGAACAGGCCGAGTCCGAAGCACACGACCATCGCGCCGACGAAGAACAGCATCCTGAAGACGCGTCTGTATCCCGCTATGTCCATCAGATCACTCTGGTGCCGGCGGTCCTGGATGCGCTCTCGTCCCACACCTCGAGGGGTTCGAACAGCCACACGGCGGTGACGTCCATGTTCATCCTCCCGAGGTCGTTCGCCATCTTGTCGAATTCCGGTCCGGACGTGAGGCGCTCCCTGGCCTCGGCCACGATGGAGTACGCGTCCCTGCCGTTCCAGACCATGAACTCCACGGCGGGGCATCCCGCCAGGTTCTCCGCGGTCCTGTGCATGTACACGTCCCCTACGACGATCATGTCGTCCTCCGTGGTCGTGAGGCTCCCGCACACTATCACGTGGGGCCTCCCGCCGGGTGTGACGGTGGCCATGACCTTCCTGGTGTCCGGGTGCCTTATCATCCTGACGATCGGTTCAGTCAGCTTAACCATGCGATCCAATCCCCCGTCGCGTTCACTCGTCGGCCTTCTTCATGTTGGCGACGGCCATCGCGATCAGGAAGATCGCGCCGCAGACGATGAGTCCCATGAAGTCCATCAATTCAGCTTCCATGCCGTCCGCATCCCCCTGGGTCCTATTTAGTCCTTCCCAGAGCACGCGCACACGGGACGGAGGTGCTGGACCACCAGCTCGAGCCTGCCGTTCTCGTAGTAGGGTATGGTGCTGCAGTCGCACTCGATGTCCGTCTTCGGGATTATCCTGCGCCTGACCTTGTTGGTGGGCGCGCCGATGTTCACGGTGCCGACGGTGCAGTCGTCGCAGGACGTGGTGTTGCCGAAGAGCACGAAGCACTTCTGGCCGATGACCTTCTCCACGCTGGTGCCGAACGCCCTCTCCCCCGCGCGGTTCATCCATATGATGGTGTGCTCGGAGTCGTGGATGATTATGATGTCGTCCACGGCATCCAGGATCATGTTCATGAGCTTCTCGGTGTAGATCTCGGACTTCTCCATTGTCTCCTACCCGTGAGTGGAACGCCTGGTGCGTTCATATAGGTGAGTGCCGGACGGTCGGGGTATCCGCGACCGGTTCCACGAAAATCGTAGGTGGTCCACGGAAACCGTAGGAAAACGGAGGGAAAGCGATGGGGATACGCCGCCATCGAACCGCTTTCTGTGACATTTATTTATATTGCGTCACCCTTCGGTTGGAGTTATGTGCTACGACGTCGTTATAATAGGTGCGGGACCCGGCGGTCTCACCGCTGGTATCTACGCCAGATCCAAGATGATGAACACCCTCATTCTGGATTCGGGACGCGTCGGAGGGCAGCTCGTTAGCCTTTACCCCGAGAAGGGGATCCACAACTACCCCGGTTTCGAGACCATCCAGGCGAGGAAGCTCTCCGACAAGCTCTACGCCCAGGCCGAGTCCATGGGGTGCATCATAAGGGAGAACGAGAAGGTCAACGAGATCAACAACGGCGACGGGGAGCTCCTCGTCGTCACCGCCAAGGACACCTACCGTGCGAAGTCCGTCGTCGTCGCCATCGGGATGGGCAGCTTCAAGCCCAAGAGGATGGGCTGTCCCGGCGAGGACGAGTTCGAGGGCAGGGGGGTCTCGTACATCCTCCCCGCCAAGGAGGACCTGGTCGGGAAGAGGGTCACCATGTTCGGCGGCGGCAACAGCGCCATCGACATGGCGCTCATCGCGGACTCCGTCACGGACACCACCATCGTCCACCGCAGGCCCGAGTTCAGGGCGGACGAGTCCACGGTCAACAGCCCCAGGAACAGCGCGATCAGGACCGTCATGAGCGCGAACCTCGTGTCCATCAACGGTACCGACAGGGTCGAGTCCGTCACCGTCGAGCAGGACGGCAGGGAGATCGTCATCCCCACTGACCTGGCGGTCATCAACATCGGGATCTCCGCGGACCTGGAGGACCTCAAGCACTGGGGACTCGAGCTCAACGAGGACGGCCTGGTCAAGGTCGGCTTCGACATGTCCACCAACCGCCCCGGCATATTCGCCTGCGGGGACGTCGTGAGCTACCCCGGCAAGTACAAGCAGATCACCACCGCATGCGGTGAGGCGACCACGGCCATCTTCATGGCCTACAAGTTCGCCAAGAAGCCCTACTGGGCCTGAAGCAGCACATGCGGGCCGTGTGCCCGCGATATTTCTCCCGACGGGACGGCTCGTCCGTCCCGTCCGCATATCCCCGTCGACAGGGTCCCCCGCCTGGATGATGATGTGAAAAAGAGGGAAG
>JAZODL010000013.1:0-4267 GCA_045596945.1 Candidatus Methanomethylophilaceae archaeon
TCAACAGCGGTGCCGAGGCCAACGAAGGTGCCCTGAAGGTTGCTGTCCGCTACACCGGACGCGACAAGGTGCTCTCCGCACTGAACAGCTTCCACGGCAGGACCGCCGCGGCACTGGGTGCCACAGGCCAGCCGAAGTACCAGGACACGTTCCAGGCGCTCATCAGCGACGCCTTCGACTACTTCGACTTCGGCGACGCCGAGTCTGTCAAGGCGAGGATGTCCAAGGATGTCGCCGCGGTCATG
Organism: Candidatus Methanomethylophilaceae archaeon; assembly: GCA_045596945.1. Taxonomy (GTDB): domain Archaea; phylum Thermoplasmatota; class Thermoplasmata; order Methanomassiliicoccales; family Methanomethylophilaceae; genus Methanoprimaticola. Next base: position 246 of record JAZODL010000013.1, read on the forward strand.
GTCGAGCCCGTCCAGGGCGAGGGCGGTGTCCGCACCGCGTCGAAGGAGTTCTTCGGGACCGTGCGCGACCTCTGCGACGACTACGGTGCACTGATGATCGTGGACGAGGTGCAGACAGGTATCGGACGCACCGGCGAGTGGTACGGTATCCAGAACTTCGGCGTCGTCCCGGACATAATCACGATGGCAAAGGGTCTCGGAGGGGGCGTCCCCATAGGCGCCGTCACATCCACCGACGAGATCGCGAAGGTCATGGTCCCCGGGACCCACGGAACGACCTTTGGAGGCAACCCTCTGGTCACCGCATCCGGATGCGCGGTAATGGACATAATCCGCGACGAGGGCCTCGTGCAGCATGCCAGGGACATCGGATCCCGCTGGATGGCCGACATACGCGCGATCGGTTCCGACCGCATCGCAGAGGTCCGTGGGTACGGACTCCTCATCGGTATCGAGATGGACTCCAACGAGACCGCGACCAGGGTCCAGACCCACTGCCGCGATAACGGGGTGCTCGTCAACGTCTGCCACGGCAACGTCGTGCGCCTCATCCCCCCTCTCATCATAGACGATGAGCAGAAGGACACCTTCACGGGCCTCCTCGCGGAGTGCCTCTGAGCTTCCGAAGGGGGCGGGCGTCCCGCCTGTCCCCCGTCAACCCCTTACACGGACAACGGTCCCGTTCCGGACCGGCGTCTCTCCGGACCATCCGATGCGACATCGGTTCCCATGGTCCATCGTCAATCAATCGTGATTGTTCATCATCTGACCGTCATCCGCACCACACGACACGATTGTCTGGTGTACGTATCGTACATTCGTAATGTGTCCTATATCGAACATTAAATACACCTACGTACATCACTGTCCCATGGCGAAGAACATGCTGAAGGAGAGTCTGGCGGAGAAGACCCGCCTGTACATCGACGCACATCCCAGTATCAAGGACTGCGTATCCAAGGGACTGATCAACTACTCCTCCCTGGCGAGGATGATCATGAAGGACATCGGCGTGGACAACGAGGAGGCGGTCATGATCGCCTGTCGCCGCTACGCATCCAAGCTCAGCATCACCACCGACCATGAGATGAACATCCTCAGGATCCTCAAGGACAGCAGGCTGGAGATGAGGACGAAGACATGCATCGTCACCGCCAAGAACGACTGGTCCGTCCTTCACAAGATGGACAACCTGTTCAAGGACCTCTGGAACGAGAACTCCATCATGCAGTGCGTCCAATCCGCATCTGCGGTCACCATCATCGCCGACCGCATGCTCAAGGACAGGATCATGGACACCGTCGGCAGGTTCAACATCATCAAGGTCAGGGAGAACCTGGTCGAGATCGCGGTCAAGTCCCCTGAGAAGATCGTGGACACGAGCGGTGTCATCGCCTATCTGATCACCAACCTCTCCGATGCCGGGATCAACATCGAGGAGACGGTCAGCTGCCACACCGACACGATCTTCATTGTCGGCGAGTCCGACATGATCAACGCGTACTCCGTGCTCACGAAGTGCATCCAGTCAGCCGAGGCGACCGTCGGCGAATGAGGCCCCTGGGACGGGTGTCACCCGTCCCGAGGCCCATCTCTTCTGTTTGAGAACCCCGAAGGGGGATCCGCCCGGTCTCCCGGGCGGTAAGCGCTTTCACTCGTTGAATTTCATCATGGCGAGGAGTTTCTCCACGGCCTCCCTGGGGAAGTCGTCGGGGTGCTCCATGGCCAGGAGGTCCTGCAGCAGTTGCCTGACGTTGCCGCTCTGGGGGAGCATGTATCCCGATTCGCGGCAGATGTCCTCGGCCATGAGGCGGTTGGAGCGGACGAGCGCGGATGCAAGCTGCTCCAGCACGGGGTCGTCCGTGCCGTCGCGTATCCTCTTGGCGATGACCTCCGACTGCGCCTTGTTGGCGGAGATGAGGTTCAGCGTGCCGCACATGGATTTGGTCTTCCTCTGCTGCACGGGGTACTTGTCGGGCACCATGGATATGGCTCCCGAGGGGCACGATTTGATGCACTCGCCGCAGGCGATGCACTTGGCGAAGTCTATCTGGCCGGTCTCCGTGTCGGTGGCACCGGTGGGGCACACGTACAGGCACATGCAGTCCTTGGTGCACAGTCTGAGGTTCCTTGAGGCGAACATTTTCACACCTTCCTCTCGATCTTGAGTATGAGGAATCCCGGGACCTTGCACACGGGGCAAATCTCCGGAGGTTCGTCACCGATGTAGATGAATCCGCAGATGTCGCAGACGTAGACGTTGGTCCTCTCGATGAAGGACGGGTCCGCCTTGTACCTCTCGACGATGGATTTGGCGATGAGCGTGACCTTCTCGCTCCATGTGAGGACGCGGAGGGATCCGCGGTCCGAGAGCTCGGCCGCCTGCATCTTCCCGACCTCCATGGTGCCGAGGTCCTTGTTGATGAGCGTCAGGATCCCGTCGATGCCCTCGTACTGCGCCTTGACGGAGTGCCTCTCGTAGTACTCGGCGACCTCGGCGAACAGGGCGGACTCCCTGTCGAGATGCTGTTTGGAGCATCCCCTGGCCAGGTTGGAGCATATCGCGCTCAGCTGACCGGCGGAGAGCTCGCGGAGCCCCTCGTCCTCCTCCCACTCGATCTCGGGGGCGGATGCGGGTCCGTCGGAGGGTCCGGCGGCCGCATCCTCGTCCATGGGTTCGAAACCCTCCTTGCCCTCCCCGCAAACCGGGCACACCCAGTTGTCCGGGAGCTCGTCGAACGGGACAGCCTCGACGGCATCGTCGTAGATGTACCCGCATACTCCGCATCTGTACTTCATGGACACCGAATCCGCAAGGTTGTTAATAAAGGGTCAAGGGGGATGCAACGCGTCCCACGTCGCATACGGCTGTCCACAGGATCCGTGGGACGGATACAATTTAACGTGGTCCCGTGTTGTACCGATCATGTCCGAGGGAACGCGTCTTAACAAGTTCATCAGTGAGGCGGGCGTCGCATCGCGCCGTGCCGCCGACCGCATGATCGAGGAGGGAAGGGTCACCATAGACGGCAGGGTGGCGGTCGTCGGCGACAGGGTCTCCGGAGGGGAGGTCGTCATGGTCGACGGCAGGCCCGTGTCCAAGGTCGAGGAGGACATCATACTCGCGTTCCACAAACCGCGCGGGATCACCTGCACCTCGAACCCCGACGATCCGGACAACGTCATAGACTTCATAGGGTACCCGAAGAGGATATATTCGGTGGGCAGGTTGGACAAGGACTCCGAGGGATTGCTCCTGATGACCAACAACGGGGAGCTCGCGAACAGGATAATGCGCTCTCGTTCCGAACACGAGAAGGAGTACATCGTGACGGTGAACCGTTCCATAACCCCCGCGTTCATCAGGGGGATGTCCGGCGGTGTGCCGATCCTGGACGGCAGGATAACCAAGAAGTGCCTCGTGGAGCAGGTGTCGGACAGGGAGTTCAGGATCGTACTGAAGCAGGGACTCAACAGGCAGATACGCAGGATGTGCGAGCACTTCGGGTACGATGTCACGAGGTTGATCCGCATCAGGGTCATGAACGTGGAGCTCGGGAACCTGAAGGTCGGACGTTACAGGGACCTTTCCAAGCGCGAACGCGAGGTGCTTCTCACGGAGTTGGGGCTATGATGTCCGTCAGGCGTCTGGAGGAGGGGGACATCCCCACCGTCCTGCGCATATCCCTCGCCGAACTCGGGTCGGACTACCTGTCCGAGGACGATTTCACGGATGCCATGGAGGATGGGGACCAGTTCTGCAACGTCGCGGTCATGGACGGATCGGTGGTGGGTTTCGCCATATGCCGCATGTTCGGACCGGGTTCCGAACCCGAGGTCCTCGGCCTCCCCGACGGCCCCGAGAGGGATGCGGTGCTGTCCACGGACAGGATCGGGATACTGGACTCCGTTGCGGTGGACGGTCCGGCCAAGGGGCACGGTGCCGGCAGTGCGGTGTGCTCCGCATGCGTGGACGAGATGGCATCCGCCGGTTGCGGCATGGTGTGCGCGATGGCATGGAG
>JAZODL010000014.1:0-1847 GCA_045596945.1 Candidatus Methanomethylophilaceae archaeon
TGGAAGCCCAGTTCGTTCTGGGCCAGTACTACAAGACAGGCTGTGGTGTGGAGGTCGACATGTCCAAATCCGTCGATTGGCTCGTATCCGCGGCCATCAGCAAGCACAGGGGTGCCCAGATACTCCTGGGCAACATGTACCGTAGCGGAGATGGGGTGCCTGCGGATTCCACTGAGGCGGACCGTTGGTACGACATGGCGCAGGTCGACACCCACTGATGTCGGGATCATGCGTGAACCACTCGGACGTGTTACTCGCCGAAGGAGTCTTCGTCCGTCTTTTCAGACCGTGAATCGATGAAAAATTATGATGGATATTGAAGGGGTGGGCCGATGGCCCGCTGTTTTTGAAATCACTTGAGTCCAACGATCCTTCCGTCGGGGAGCAGGTCCATCCTCATGGCTGCAGGCACCTTGGGGAGTCCGGGCATGAGGGTCAAGGTTCCACAGACGGGGACGACGAATCCCGCACCTGCGGAGAGCTGAACCTCTCTGACGTTGAGGACCCATCCCTTGGGTGCTCCCTTCTTCTTGGAGTCATCGGACAGGGATGCCTGGGTCTTGGCGATGCACACGGGGAGGTTTCCGAAACCGTCTGCCTCCATTCCGGCAATCGCCTTATCTGCCGCCGCGGAGTAGACGACATCGTCTGCACCGTAGATCTTGGTGGCCACTGCCTTGATCTTGTCCTTGATGGGGGACTCGAGGTCGTAGAGGAACTTGAAGTCGGGCTTCTCGTTCTCGAGTGCATCGATGACGGTCTCTGCGAGCTCGACGGCTCCCTCTCCGCCCTTAATGAAGGCATCGGAGAATGCGACCCTGACCCCGATCTCCTCGCAGTGCTTCCTGATGAGGGCGATCTCCTCGTCGGTGTCGTGTGCGAAGTGGTTGATCGAGACGACGATGGGGACACCGTAGGAGGACATGTTCTCGATGTGCTTGTCGAGGTTGCAGAGTCCCTTGGTGAGTGTCTCGAGTCCGAGTGTCTCGGGCTGGTCGAGGACTCCGCCTCCATGGGTCATGAGTGCCCTGATCGATGCGACGATGACGACACAGTCGGGCCTCATTCCGGACTGCCTGCAAACGATGTCCATGAACTTCTCACCGCCGAGGTCGGATGCGAAACCTGCCTCGGTGACCACGTAGTCGCCCAGCTTGAGGGCCGCCTTGGTGGCGATGATGCTGTTGGTTCCGTGCGCGATGTTCGCGAAGGGGAATCCGTGGACGAACACGGGCTGTCCCTCGAGGGTCTGGACGAGGTTGGGGTTGACGGCGTCCTTGAGGAGGACCATCATGGCACCGACGCACTTCAGGTCGGCGACGGTGACGGGCTTGTTGTCGTAGGTGTAGGCGACGACCATGCGCTCGAGCCTGGCGCGGAGGTCGTCACGGTCCTCGGAGAGCGCGAGGATGGCGGAGATCTCGGATGCGGATGTGATGAGGAAGCTGGCCTCGTGGGGGACGCCTCCGAGGATCCTGTCACGGCCGAGACCGGTGACGACGTTCCTGAGCTCACGGGCGTTGATGTCCATAGCCTTCTTCAGGACGATGCGGTTGGGGTCGATGTTGAGCGCGTTGTCCCTGACCAGCTCGTTGTCGAGGATGGCGGACAGGAGGTTGTGCGCCGCGGTGACGGCATGGATGTCACCGGTGAAGTGGAGGTCGATGTCCCACATGGGGTACACCTGGGAGTATCCTCCGCCGGTGGCACCGCCCTTGATTCCGAAGGTGGGTCCGATGGAGGGTTCCCTGAGGGCACCGACGACGTTCTTGCCGAAAGTCGGAGGCCAAGCGGTCTTAGGAAGACAAGTTAAGGTGACAACTCCTTGGCTCACAGAACGACATGGC
>JAZODL010000015.1:0-14640 GCA_045596945.1 Candidatus Methanomethylophilaceae archaeon
AGGAGACCGCCAAGGACGCATCCGGGAAGGGCATCTGCCCCTACTGCGGATGTGAGCAGATCAAGATCAAGCTCGACAAGCCCACGACCTTCAGGGAGGTCGAGGACAACCACAAGCTCACGCCCAAGGAGGTGCGCGAGAGGCTCGAGAGGATCCCCGACGACGATCTCGTCACCCTCGGAATCGACCCCTCCACCTGCAGGCCCGAGTGGATGGTCCTCACCGCACTCGCCGTACCCCCCGTCACCGTCAGGCCGTCCATCACACTGGACTCCGGAGACAGGTCGGAGGACGACCTCACCCACAAGCTCGTCGACGTCCTCAGAATCAACCAGAGGCTCAGGGAGAACCGCGACGCCGGTGCACCCCAGCTGATCGTCGAGGACCTGTGGGAGCTGCTCCAGTACCACGTCACCACGTACTTCGACAACCAGACGTCCGGAATCCCCCCTGCGAGGCACAGGTCCGGCCGTCCCCTCAAGACGCTCACGCAGAGGCTCAAGGGCAAGGAGGGTCGTTTCAGATCCAACCTGTCCGGAAAGCGTGTCAACTTCTCCGCGCGTACCGTCATCTCCCCCGACCCCCTGCTCTCCATCAACGAGGTCGGAGTGCCCATATTCGCGGCCAGGGAGCTCACCGTGCCCGTCCACGTGAACGAGCACAACATCGCGAAGATCAGGGAGATGGTCGCACGCGGTCCCGCACCCCCCAACGACAACCCCTACCTCCCCGGAGTGAACTACGTCATCCGTTCCGATGGCAGGAGGATCAGGGTCACCGAGAGGAACTGCGCGGACGTGTCCGAGGGAATCGACATCGACTACACCGTCGAGAGGCAGCTCGTGGACGGCGACGTCGTCCTGTTCAACAGGCAGCCCTCGCTCCACAGGATGTCCATGATGGCCCACCGTGTCCGCATCATGCCCGGACGCACCTTCAGGTTCAACCTCTGCGTGTGTCCCCCCTACAATGCGGACTTCGACGGCGACGAGATGAACCTGCACGTCCTGCAGTCCGACGAGGCACGTGCCGAGGCGCGCATCCTCATGCAGGTCCAGGAGAACATCCTCTCCCCCAGGTACGGGGGACCCATCATCGGTGCCATCCACGACCACATCACGGGTGCGTACTTCCTCACCCACAACAACCCCCGCTTCGACAGGTTCGAGGCGGCGAACGTCATGTTCAAGCTCTCCGACATCGAGATGCCCGCACCGTTCATCGACGAGGCCACCGGGGAGCCCTACTGGACCGGCAAGCAGCTGTTCTCCACAGTCCTGCCCTCCGACTTCCGCACGACGTTCAAATCGAACATCTGTCAGAACTGCTCCGTGTGCAGGAAGGAGGAGTGCGAGTACGACGCGTACGTCAAGATCCGCGACGGACAGCTCCTCTGCGGAACCATCGACGTCAAGGGAATCGGAAACAGCAAGGGCAAGATCCTGGACCGCATCGCCCGCGACTACGGCTCCGACCGTGCGGCGCAGTTCATCAACCAGGTCACGAGGATCGCACTCGGTGCCCTGATGAACCACGGTTTCAGCACCGGAATCGGCGACGAGGACATTCCCGCCGAGGCGGCGCTCCAGATCGCCAACCACAGCCAGGAGTGCATCGACAAGGTGACGGACCTCGTCCAGTCCTACCAGGACGGTACCCTCGCCCAGATGCCCGGGCGCTCCCTCAGGGAGACCCTCGAGGTGGAGGTCATGCAGGTCCTCGGAAAGGCCCGTGACGAGGCGGGACGCATCGCGGGTAAGCACCTCGGAATGACCAACCCCGCGGTCATCATGGCCAAGGCCGGAGCCCGTGGATCCATGCTCAACCTGTCCCAGATGGCGGGTTGCGTCGGTCAGCAGGCCGTCCGTGGAGAGAGGCTGTCCAGAGGGTACTGGGACAGGACGCTCCCCCACTTCGAGAAGGGGGACCTCGGCGCGTACGCCAGGGGATTCTGCTCCAACTCCTACAAGTCCGGACTCTCGCCCACCGAGTTCTTCTTCCACGCCATGGGAGGAAGGGAGGGACTGGTCGATACCGCGGTCAGGACATCCAGGTCCGGATACATGCAGAGGAGGCTCGTCTCCGCTCTGGAGGACCTCAAGCTGACTTCCGACGGAACCGTCAGGAACACCATCGGAACCGTCGTCCAGTTCAGGTACGGTGAGGACGGGGTCGACCCCGCCAGGACCGTCAGGGGTAAGGCCATCGACCTCGATGACCTCTTCGCGGAGGTCCTCGGGGACAGGGCTGACGAACTGCTCCACATCGACACCAAGGACATCGGAGGGGACTACGGATCCCTCGAGAAGGACGAGATGGAGTACATCGAGGAGGACGAGAGCGAAGACTACGACGACCTCGACATGGACTACGACGGAGGAGGTGAGTGATAATGGCCAAGAAGGACACCATGAAGGCCCTGATCAACAGGGATGTCAGCGAGGAGACCGCAGCGCTCCTGCTCACCAGATACAACACACTCAGCGCGATCAGCGCGGCCGGTGAGGCCGAGCTGGTCGACCTCGGACTCTCCGAGGAGGAGGCCGCCTCGATCATCGCGAAGATCGGGAAGAGGCCCGCATCGTCCTCGTCCAAGGCCAAGAAGGCCGTGGAGGAGGTCGTGATCGAACCCATGGAGGAGGTCACCGAGTTCTACGAGTTCAGCGAGGGCGAGCTCAGGCTCAAGAGGATCTCCGAGGAGGTCAGGACCGAGAAGGGACTGACCGTCGAGCTCCCCATGAAGATCATCGTCGACATCGCGGCCCGCATCAAGAACGCGGACTTCGACGACGGTATCTGCAGGCAGCTCATAGAGACCGCGTACAGGATGTACACAGCGCACCTGATGGACCAGAACGAGTCCGCCGGTGTCATGGCCGCGCACTCCATCGGAGAGCCCGGTACCCAGATGAACATGCGTACGTTCCACTACGCGGGAGTCGCGAACATCAACGTCACACAGGGTCTGCCCCGTCTCATCGAGATCGTGGATGCCAGGCGTGTGCCCAGCACACCGTCCATGGACATCCCCCTCACCGGCATCGCAGCCGAGGATGAGAACGTGGCACGTCATGTCGCATCCAACATCGAGATGACGTCCCTGCTCGACATAGCCTCCATCGAGACGGATATCACCAACATGAGGCTGATCATCAATCCCGATGTACGCAAGATGGAGTCCAAGGGCATCAGGCCCGACGACATCGTCGAGAGGCTGAACAAGGTGAAGGCAGTGCGCGGAATGGTCGAGATGGTCGGATTCGACGTCGTCGTCTCCTCCGACGAGCCTTCATACAAGAAACTCCAGGTGATGTACGATGCCATCAAGGGTGCCAAGATAAAGGGTATCGATGGCATCACTAGGGCCGTCCTGTCCAAGACGGAGGGTTCCTGGAAGATCGTCACAGAGGGAAGCAACCTCAAGGAGGTCCTCAAGGTCGAGGGTGTGGATGCTGAGAACGTCATGACGAACAGCATCCTGGAGGTGGCCGATGTCCTCGGTATCGAGGCGGCCAGGAACTCCATCATCCACGAAGCCATGGGGACCCTCGGAGAGGCGGGTCTCGATGTTGACATCAGACACATCATGCTCGTGGCCGATCTCATGACCAACGACGGTTATGTGAAGGCCATCGGAAGACACGGTGTATCCGGAAAGAAGTCCTCGGTCCTCGCCAGGGCGGCTTTCGAGATCACCGCAGCGCATCTTCTGCACGCCGCGATGGTGGGAGAGGTCGACCACCTTGAGGGAGTTACCGAGAACATCATCGTAGGACAGCCGGTCACACTCGGAACCGGTGCAGTAAACCTTATTTACACACCCAGAAAGGGGGATAAAGAATGAGCGACGAGAAAATCGACATCAGCAGAGCATTGAAATCTGCGATCACCACCGGAAAGGTGGAGTTCGGAGTAGAGCAGACAACCAAAGCAGTCAAAGAGGGAAAGGCCCAGATGGTCATCCTCGCCAGGAACTGCCCCAGCGCAGAGCTGAAGGGAGACCTCGGTGTCAAGACGCACGTGTACACCGGTAACAACATGGAGCTCGGTGCACTCTGTGGAAAACCCTTCTCCGTGTCTGCCCTTGTGATCATCGACAAAGGTAGCTCCAACATCTTAACGCTGTGAGAATCATGTCCGCAGATATCGTACTTACCGAGGACACGCTCAGGTACATCTCGCTCTTCGAGCAGATCACCAAGGCGAACGCCATCGATTGCATGGACACAGAGGACAAGCTCGTGTTCGTTGTCGAGAAGGGACAGGGAAACATCGCTGTCGGAAAGAAGGGAGAGCACGTCATAAAGCTCAAGGACAAGACCGGGAAGAACATCCAGGTCGTCGAGTACTCGGAGGATCCCGAGCAGTTCGTCAAGAACGTCTTCCACATCTACAATCCTCAGAAGGTCGTTATCGAGCAGCGCGGAAACATCACTCACGCCACCGTCACCGTAGATCCCAAACTCAAGGGCCGTGCGATCGGCAAGGCCGGTAAGAATCTGCGCATCGCCAGGGACATCGTGAACAGGCATCACGAGATCCAGAGCATCAGCGTGGACTGAGATCGGACCCCCTACGACCACCATCGTACGGTTGGGAAAACCCCTTACCCAAACCCCTTAACCACTTCTGAATTCAGTTGAGCGGGGTCCTCTCGACCTCGAGTCCGTCCGCGGTGGGGTACTGCTCGGACATGTAGCACCTGTAGCGCAACGAACCCGCGATCTCCTCGAGGATCCAGGGTGCGACCTCCAGCTTGCCCTGCAGCTCGCACACCATGTCCTCCGGGACTCCCATGTCCATGAGCTCACGGCGTGCCGCCGCCGTGTCCTCGCAGTACAGGTAGCCCCTGACGAGGGTGCCGTCGTCCGTGACGGCCTGATAGGGTGTGCAGATGTGCTCCGCACGGCGGATCAGTCTCCTCCTGAGCTGCACCCCGTCCTTGAACGACGACGAGCAGAAATGGGTCCTCGCCCTGCGGTTCCTCTTCATTACGTACCTGGCGGTGTCCTCGGAACCGAGGATGGCGGACGACACGTCGTCCCTCACGGAGAACCCGTGGGCATCCATCATGTCCCAGTTGCTTTCGGAGAACTCGAGCTCGTTCAGGTTGATGAAACGCACTCCGACTGAGTGTGCGTAAGCCACCAGGTCGCAGAGCTCCGACTCCCTTCCCGGGATTGCTGGCACTTCTATCCCGACGTCCATCGAGGTGCCCGAGACGATTTCCGCGAGGGGCGTGGATGCCATGTCGGACCACTGCTCCACAGGGGGGTGGAACCTGATCTCGTCGAGCCCCGCCGCCTCGAGGGCGGCGACCTTGGAGGGGTCCATGGTGGCCGTGTAGAGGTGGATGTGGTGGTCCTCCCCGAACCTGTCCTTGAGGAGGCGTATCATGTGCAGGGTGCGGTCCATGACGGCCAGGGGGTCACCTCCCGTGATGCCCGTGCCGGTGGCGTCTATGGATTCCGCCTCGGCGATGATCTCCTCATCCGTCGTCACCCTGGCCTCGTTGGCGTAGATGACGTCCAGCTCCTTCTTCTCCAGGGAGACGGGGCAGTAGAAGCACCCGCAACCGCACAGTCCCGTGACGAAGAGGACCATCTTGGATCCGGCGATGCAGTGTTCGCAACCATCGGCGACCCCTCCGTTGCAGAGCGAGCCGCATTCCATCTTCCTGAGCATGGGGTGTCATCAGGGCGATGATTTAATAACCCTCGGCCAGGTTTTGTCGTCCATGAAGATGGACAGCAGACTCGTCCTCGCCCTGGACGAGACCGATGGGGAGAAGGCTCTGCGCATCGCGGAGTCCGTGGGCGACATCGTCGATGCGATCAAGATCAACTGGCCGCTCGTGCTGTCGGAGGGGCCGCAGATGATCACACGTCTGTCGGAGCTGTCCGAGGTCATATGCGACTTCAAGGTGGCCGACATCCCGAACACCGTCAGGCTAATCGTCGAGAACTCCGTCTCGCGTGGCGCATCCGCCATAATCGTCCACGCGTTCACCGGCGACGACTCCCTCCGCGCGGCGGTGGAGGCGTCAGGGGACGCCGAGGTCTATGCCGTCACCGAGATGAGCCATCCCGGGGGGAGGATGTTCACGGCACCCAACGCCGAGGACATGGCACGTCTCGGGGTGGAGTGCGGGGTGGACGGGTTCATAGCCCCCGCCACGCGTCCCGACAGGATCGCGGCGATCCGCGAGGTGATAGGGGACCTGAAGATCCTCTCCCCCGGTGTGGGCGCCCAGGGCGGGAAGGCGTCCGACGCCATATCCGCGGGGGCGACGTACGCCATCGTGGGGCGTGCGATATACGGTGCCGAGGACCCGCGTGCGGCCGCGATGGCGTTCGCGGAGGACATCCGCACCGTCCTCTGAACCCCTTTCCTAATTTTAATTATAAATAATAAGGAACAGGATAAAACCTTTTAATACAAGTCCGTGTATGAACGCGCATTCTAAAGACGGAGACTTATAGAATGCGCAAATTCGGAAAAGAGTCAACCGCCCCCGCAGATACGGGGGGCAGTCGCGAGAAAAGCGACAATGGGTGGTTGAAGAACCACTGGTGTGCACTCTCCATTTGCCTCATCGTCGTCGTGGCGTTCCTGCTCAGGACGGTGTTCGCATATGGTGTTTCCGCAGACGGCAACTTCGCGCTGTCGGGCGGATCCAGTGCTCAGTATCACCTGCATGTGATCGAAAGTATTCTCAACGGTAGCTACTCCCTGACGGATACGGCCGTCAACTACCCCATTGGTGGACTCAATGTCTATCCGCCCCTCATGGACTTCGTCGCGGCGATCGTCGCCATGGTCCTCTCCGCGGTCGGATTCAGCACCACCGAGGCGGCATCCGCCGCACTCGCGGGACTCAACCCCGTCATCGGTGCGCTCACCTGCATCCCCGTCTACCTCGTAGGTAAGGAGCTCTTCGGCAACAAGGTAATCGGAGTCGTGTCGGCACTCATCTTCGCCTTCCTCGCACTCCCGATCGCCACCTCCGTGTTCTCCAGCGGAACGGAGTACGCCCTCGCAGCATTCCTCACGGCCTTCATGTCGCTCTTCCTGATCAGGATGGTCCATGCTATCGACGCGGAAGAGGTCTCCCGCAAGGCGGTGTTCACCAACGCCGTGCTCGCCGGCCTGTTCCTCGCACTCGCGGCGCTCACCTGGAACGGATTCCGTGTCCTCCTCGTGGTCGTCATCGTCGTCATGGTCCTGCAGATCCTGGTCGACCGTTTCAAGGGAAGGGACTTCTCCACCGTACTCACGGCCTACTCCGCGGTCCTGCTGATCGGTGTCGTCGTCTCCGCACCCTACTACATCGCGGCAGGGCTTTGGGATGCGGTCTTCTCCGGGCCCCTCCTCATCACCGTCGTCGCGATCGTGTTCGCGTTCGCCTTCAAGGCACTCGAGTCCAAACCCTGGATCTTCACGATCCCCGCGCTCGTCGTGGTGTTCCTGGTCCTCCTCGCGGTCCTCTACTTCGCCGCACCCGACCTCTTCACCGCGTTCGTCAGTGGCAACAGCATCTACAGCAGCTCCATCATGGAGTCCCTCGTGTCCACACGCGTGTCTATGTCCAACGTGTCCTCGTACTACGGATGGCTCACCATGTGGCTCCCCATATGCCTCGGTCTCTACGAGGTCTACGTCTTCGCGAAGGGTGACCGCTCCGCCACACAGCTCTTCAAGGCCGTCTGGCTCCTCGGCCTCTTCTTCATCGTCTGGACATCCTACGCCAACGCAGCGGTCGTCGGTGTCGTCTTCGCAGTCGGATCCGCAGCGGTCATCGTCAAGGTCCTCGACCTCGCCGACCTCCGCTCCTGGTTCAACACCATGAAGGTCGCCGGGTTCCCCGGATGCTTCAGGAAGATGCTCAAGCCCTTCCCCCTCGCATCCGTGCTCATCGTGGCGCTCCTCGTGGTCGTCCCCAACTTCTCCGCGGCCGTCGACGCCGGTTCCTCCGACGGATACCAGTACACCGTCAGGGCGGGCGACTCCTACCCCGTCGGCGACCTCTGGGACTCCTACGAGGACGCACCCAAGTCCGGCGCACTCGTCACCTGGATCGACTACGCCTACGACTCCGTCGCACAGGGCGGCTTCACCTCCGTCACCGACGGAATCGGCGGAGGCGCGAGCGACGCGGCGAACATCTACCTCGCCGACGGCGCCTCCGGTGCCGTCGCCGGAATGGCACTCCGCCTCATGATGGCGGAGGACACCATCCCCGCATCCGTCCCCGCGGATGTCAGGGCCTACATCGAGGACCCCTCCAAGGCCGTCTCCGAGATCGTCTCCAACCCCTCCGTCTACGGAAAGGTCAGGGCCGACATCAGCGACGTCAATGCGGTCTACCTCGCATCCATCAACTACATGCTCGAGAACATGAGCGGCATCGAGATCATGGAGCTCTACGACTCCGTCCGCTCCGCGACACAGGACGACATCACCTACGTCCTCGTCGACGGTTCCATGCTGCCCCTCCAGTACAACGACGGCAGCGATTTCTCCACCATCGCGTACTTCGCAGACTACAAGACCGATGGGTACGGGGCCGCGACCCAGTTCTTCAGCTACAACACCTACTACGGAACCACGGTCTACACCGACGCCATCTACGACACCTTCCTCTGGAAGGCCATGAACGGCACCGATGCAGAGTCCGCCGGCTTCACCAGCTCCTACAACTACCTCGCGGCACTCGCAGTCAGCGATGGGAAGACCGTCGCGAAGCCCGGATCCTACCTCACCGGATTCGACATCGTCTACTGGCAGGTCCAGTACAACGAGAACGGTGCGGCCAGCGTGTCCTCCGACGGATGGGAGTACATGGACTACTCCGACGCCATCGAGGCCCAGAGGACCCAGGGCGGAGTGATCAACTACCTGTCCTCCATCATCCTCTACGAGTATGTCGGAACCGGTTCGTCCGTCAGCACGATGACCGTCACCTCCGCCGACGGAGCCTCCGTCGACGGCGCCAGGGTCGTCGTCAACGCGGAGGGATCCGATGTCCGCGAGAACTACTCCGAGGCCTACACCATCGCCGGCAAGGCACAGGTCATGGTCCCCTCCGGAGACTACACGGTCACGCTCTACCTCGGTGACATCGAGTACGTGTCCTACCGCAACCAGGTCCCCGCGACCGTGTCCGTCGCAGCAGCGTCCCTCGACCTCGACGTCGTGGTCGGAGGCACCCCCGTCACCGGAGCCGACTTCAAGGTCGTCCTCGAGAACGTGGACAACGGCGGCACATACGAGGCCGAGACCACCGACGGATCCGCGACCATCCAGACCATGGTCCCCGGAACCTACACCTACAGGCTCCTCGACGCCACCGGAGCGGCTTCCGCCACCGGAGAGGTCGACGTGGCACCCGGATCCAACACCGGATTCCAGATCGCACCCAAGACCTACAATATCACCGCCACCCTCAAGGACGTGCTCGGCAACACCGTCGACGGATCCGTCGTCGTGGTCGGAACCGAGAACGGAATGACCTTCACCGGTGATGCCACCGACGGAAAGGCCGTCATCGCGGTCCTCCCCGGCAAGTACAACGCATACGCCACCGGCGACTACGTCTCCATGAACACCACCGACCTCAACGCCACCAGTGGCAACAAGTCCGTGACCCTCAACGTGTTCGAGGCGGACAACGTGTCCACCAGCCTCCCCTCCGGAGTCATGGTGTCCTCCGGTGCGTTCAGCACCGTCGTCACCGACGGAGGCTTCTCTGTGCCCGTCGGATACGCGACCGACCTCCAGCTCTACTCCGTCTACGGTGTCGTCGACGGAAAGGTCCACATGGGAACCTACAACGGTGATAAGGTCTCCACCACCAGCGGCGACGCGGTCTCCGTCACCGGTACCCTCAAGGACGGCGAGAAGGCCGTCAGTGGAACCGTCCAGTTCATCAGCGGGGAGACGGTCGTCACCGTCAAGGCGGGATCCGACGGAAAGTTCTCCGCGGACCTCGTCGCAGGCGACTACACCATCCTCGCCAACAACGGATCCAAGGTCGCACTCGTCGACAAGACCGTCGGCGGAGACGTCGGCGACATCGTCCTCGGCGAAGGAAAGAAGGTCAGCACCACGTTCAGGTTCGATGCCCAGATGTCCGGTGCAACCAACCTCAAGCTCAACTCCGTCCTCGCACAAGTCGACTTCACGACCGGCGGAAAGGCGTACACCGTCTACGCGATGACCGGTACCGATGGGACCGCATCGTTCTACGTCCCCAAGGATGCCACCGGCAAGCTCCTCCTCAACGGAGGCGCACTCGACAACGCGATCTTCGACTGCAAGAAGCTGGAGAAGGAGCTCAGCGAGAGCGGGACCACCACGTACACCCTCACCGTCAAGGTTGGCGAGGCCGGAGCGGACAAGAACGTCCTCAAGGACGTCAGCGTGAAGTCCGACTACGCGATGACCGCCACCCTGTACGATGACGACGAGGTCAAGTACACCTTCACAGCGGGACAGACCCAGACCATCCAGCCCGGTCAGTACGACATCGTCATCGACGGTGCCTCCGGAGTCTACTTCGACGGCACCGCCTACGTCTACCCCGGAACCAACGTGTTCTCCGGTCTCGACCCCGTGGACGTCTACACCGTGACCATCCAGAAGAACTCCGGTGACGTCGTCACCATCTCCGGAGACGGTGAGCACTACCTCGTCGATGGAAAGTACTACTTCGAGGACGGATTCGAGTACTTCCTCAAGTCCGTCAACGGAAACGGCTCCGAGCAGAAGATCGCATACGGATACATCTCCGACGAGACCACCGTGGACACCACCGTGGACCTCAGGGCGCAGGACGCCAGGATGACCATCACCGGTTCCACCGGAGTGGACGGGGACGGAGAGCTCACCGTCACCTACGGATCCGACAAGGTCGTGTTCGACATCGAGAACGGTTCCTACACCGTCGTGCTCCCCTCCTCCGTGACAGCCGCCAACTTCGAGGCGACCGTCACCGCCACCGTCGACGGCGACGAGATCGAGTACACCAACGCAGTGGACGTCACCGGACTCAAGGACAAGGAGATCCGCAACGTCGCGGTCCTCACCCTCGGAGAGGCCGTATCCGACGAGGACGAGCCCTTCACCGCCGATGCATCCAACGCGAAGTTCGGAGCGGGTGTCGGAGAGGTCGATGTAAACATCACCAACAACGGCGACTCCGAGAAGACCTTCATGATCTCCGCCGGAGACGCATGGGTCCTCGACAAGGTCTACAGCACATCCGTCGCAGCGGGCAAGACCGTCACCGTCACCGTCACCGGATACTACAACGCCGCGACGGTCGGACTCGGTTCCGACGGAATGACCGTCACCGTCACCGATATCAACGGTTCCGACAGCATCGAGTGCGACATCACCGGATTCGATTCCGGTTCCACCAGCAACGGTGCGCAGATCCTCTTCGCCAAGGACGGCGGAATCGCCTCCAAGGACAGGGTCTCCGCATCCGAGTACATGTACGCGATCACCGTGGTCAACTCCGACGACTTCTCCAAGCTGGTCGAGGTCGATGTCAACGCCGTGTCCGGATGGTTCATCACCATCATGGACGAGGACGGATGCACGATCATCGAGCCCGGAACCGCGCTCGAGGTCTTCGCGTTCCAGACCACCACCGTGTACGTCAAGCTCATGCCCATGACCGGATCCGTCGCAGGTGAGACGCCCTCCGTCACCGGAAGCGTCTCGGTCGGATCCGACTCCAAGCAGTTCAACCTCAGTCCCGAGAAGGTCGACCTTGCAGTCGACTCCATGGAGGCCGAGGGAACGGACATCTCCAACGAGGCACCCTCCGTGCCCACCGGTGTCTGGATCCTCCTGGCGTTCGGCATCCTGATGCTGATCGCCGTCTTCTGGCTCGGAAGCAAGAGGGGGGTGTTCTCACGCAGAAACTGAAAGCAACATTCGGAGTGATGATGCTCCTCGCCGTGGCGGCGGTCTGCATGGTCCCCGCCACCGACGCGGAGCCCTTCACCAACATCGGATACGAGACCGACATAATCGAGGTCGGGGAGGACGGTGTGTTCACCATCATCTTCTCCGACCCCTCCCTCGAGGGAACCGAGGAGGAGGTCTCCATCTCCTACAAGGTCAAACTGACGGATTCCAAGGGCGAGACCATGAGCAGTGCGGTCTCCCCCTCCTCCGGCGACCTGACCAACGACGTCTCCGAGGAGATCACCGTCGAGGCCCCCAAGGAGGCCGGCAAGTACACCCTCGTCGTCGAGTACACCTACAAGGTCGGCGACGCGGACGAGAAGGTCATCACCGAGGAGAAGACCGTCCGTGCGGTCGAGCCCATCACCCTCTCCGTCACCCTGTCCAACAAGGACGGTAACGTGGACGCGGCGATCGGACTCTACTTCGTGGTCGACGGCAACGTCATCGAGGACAGCTACACAACCACCACGTTCAACAAGGACGGGACCGCCACCGCATCCTACGACTGGATCGCGGCGCCTTCCGACGGGAAGCACACCTTCAAGGTCATCCCCGCAGAGGGCGAGGCGCTCGCCATCGAGGGTCTGGGTGAAACCCACACCTTCTATGTCGGCGAGACCAGCTACACGACCTACATCATCCTCGCGGTGCTGTTCGTCGTCATCATGGTCATCGTCCTGATCTGGGTCTACCGCAAGCCCGTCAAGAACTACGGTAAGCCCAAGTCCAGGCGCTGAACAGGATCACAAACGGGGAGGGGTCCCCCTCCCCTTTAAAAAACGACTTACCTTCTGCTCACATCCATTATAGATGCCATGGTCAGGTCCGAGCGGGTCTTGTCCATTATCCCGCGTGCGATGTCCTGCTTCCTTCTCATGGGGGCCACCCCGTCGGGGACGTCGAAGAGCATCACCGCGTTGTGCACCTCCTCCATCATGCGGAAGAGCCCCATGGCCGAGTCCAGGTCGCCGTCCATCAGACGGGTCATCACAGCCCTCCTGATCTCGCCCTCGCAGTCGGCCAGCCCCATCGCCCATGATGCCGCCGTCACACCGAGGGCGGTGTGGGTCGGGAGTCCCTCCCCGTGCATCATGGACACGAACAGCACGGCCTCGCAGTACTCGCACATGGCATCCTGTACGGGGCCGAGGGTGCGGATCCACGGGTCTTGGCACAGGTCCAGGAGACCGTCCATGGTCTCCCTCAGACCGGGGAGCGTCGAGGACGCGTCACCGGATGCGTGCATGTCGTGGATCACCGCCTTGGTCTGACGGATCACCCTGCGGGACAGGGCGATGGCGGATTCGCGTTCCTCCTCCAGGTACGAGAGCTCCCCCATCACGGAGGTCACCCCCTCATCCAAACCTTTCATGACCGAACGAACGTCGGGGAGATAGAAAAAGCTCACAGTGAGCGGAGGAAGTCCAGACGGAGCTCGGAGGCGAAGGTCTCACCGTCCCTCCTACGGGAGTACCTGCGTGGATCGGCGGGTGTGAACTCCAGCCAGTCGTACTCGACATCCACCAGGGTGAGGGCGTCCGGCCGAGATACCCCGAAGGAAACATCCTCACCGTCCAGGGCGGAACGGACCTCGGACATGTCGGACCTCCCGGTGGAGACTGCGTGTATAGCCGACGAGATCCTGCGGATCATGTTCCACAGGAAGAAGCGAGCTCTGAACTCCAGGACGACGGTGCCCCCCTCGGGTGTCACGGTTATGGAGTCCACGGTGGCGACTGTCGGTTTCCCGTCGTAGCGGCAGAACCGCGCGAAGTCGTGCTCCCCGAGGAACATCTCTGCGCACTCCTCGGCGAGACCTATGTCCATGCCCTCGGCTGGGAGAACGTACCTGTAGGTGCGACGGGACGCGTGGCGCGGATTGAATCCCCCGTCGACCTCGCAGTAGGATCTGTAGTAGATGCTCCTGGAGACGGAGTTGAGTGCCCTGGTGAGCACGTCGCCGTCCTCTATGACGGAATGGAACACCACGGCGTTGCCGAGTGCGTTGACACCCTTGTCGGTGCGGCTGGAGAAGCGGAGGTCCATGTCGGACGGATCCATCCTCGTCACGAGCACCAGGTTGGCGAGGACCTCCGACTCCACCGTCCTGGTATCGGGTTGTACCTGGGATCCGGAGAACCCGTCCCCCAGGTACGCGATCTTAACTGCGAAGCGCTTCATGCGGAGCGCAGTTCCCTCATGTGATCGACTCTGCGCTGGACCAGGGCACGGGTGCCTATGTCGTGGCGGACCGCGATGGCGTCGCATTTTACGTATTCGAGTGCGGCCTCGCAGTTCCTCTCGGCCTCCTCGAGTGTCGGGGCCATGCCGACGACGCCCACGGACCTGGAGGTCCCGGTCACGAGGACGCCGTCCCTCTGGTCCACGTTGGCGTAGAACACCGTTGCACCGCACTTCGCTATGGCCCCCTCGTCCACGGATATCTCGTGTCCGGACTCGGACCTCACACCGTATCCGCGGGGGACCACGTACTTGCAGACGGTCGCCATGTCGGAGAAGCGGACCTCTCCGGACAGGGTGCCAGTGGCCATCATCCAGCATATGTCGGTGAACCCGGTCTCGAGGATGGGAAGGACATTCATCGCCTCCGGGTCCCCGAACCTGGCGTTGATCTCGATGATCTTGGGGCCGTTCACG
>JAZODL010000016.1:0-11578 GCA_045596945.1 Candidatus Methanomethylophilaceae archaeon
GCCTGGAGGCGTAGGATTCACGGGGCGGGAGCACGCAGTTGGTCGTGGCGACGACGGGGCCGTTGAAGCTCTCGAACTCGTCCCTCTGCCTGTACCATGCACCCCCGTAGTTGCCGACCAGGTTGTCGTATTCCTTGAACGCGGGGTACGCATGGGCGGGGAGCATCTCACCGTGTGTGTAGACGTCGATCCCCGTCCCACGGGTCTGCTCGAGGAGCATCTCGAGGTCGCGGAGGTCGTGACCGGTGATCAGGATCCCGGGGTTGCTCCCCGCACCCGTCCTGACGTTGGTTATCTCGGGGGATCCGTACCTGCCGGTGTTGCATCCGTCCAGGAGGGCCATGCACCTGACTCCCGCTGCACCGCACTCCATGTTGAGGGCGATCAGCTCGTCGGCGGAGAGCCCGGCGGGCATCGCCGCAAGTCCCTTCCTTATGAAGGATGCGACCTCCGGGTCCTCCCCTCCGAGGATGCGCGCGTGATGGTAGTACGCGGCCAGCCCCTTGACGCCGTAGAGCAGGATCTCCTTGAGCGACCTGAGGTCGTCCACATCGTCCAACCCGTCGACGGAGAACACGTATCCTCCGGGCGAACCCGTGGGTCCCAATGCCCTCTCCGCATCGCCGATGGCGGTTCCGAAAGCCGCCTTGTCGAAGTTTGTGTTGGACAGGGTCATGAACAGGCCGTCGGTGATGAGGTCGTCCACCTCCACCGGCACACCGGTCGAGGGTCCGTAAGCGATCGACAGGTCCACCAGGGCGCCGACCAGCCTGTCCTGGAGTCCCGCCAGTTCCTCGTCCTTCCCACAAACACCCACGCGGGTGCATCCGCCGCCCGCGATCGTCTCCTCGCACTGTCTGCATCTCATGTCGTTCACCGTATTATATTGTTATCAGATATCAAATCTATAGTACAGTATATATAGCGCCGGTTTCTAACAGGAAACCATGGATCCGGCGTGCACGGTGTACAAGACGATGGACTACCTCTCGAGGAAGTGGACTGTCCTGATAGTGTTGGAGTTGGGGAAGGGCGAGGAGTGGAAGAGGTTCTCGGACCTCAAGAGGTCCATGAACGAGATAACTCCGAAGGTCCTGACGGAGCGTCTCAGAGACCTTGTGGAGGAGGGTCTGGTGGAGCACCGCGTGGACTCGTCCGAGGTCCCGTTCAGGAGCGAGTACCGTCTGACGGAGTGCGGACAGGACCTGATCCGCGTAATCCGCGAGATGAAGCTCTGGGCCCTCAAGTGGAAGATAAACAACGAGCCCTGCAGGCTGCAGGACTGCAGGCTGTGTAAACTGTGAGGTGTGCCCGGGTCCGCTCGGCACCCTCAAAAGCATTATATCCTATATCGCCTTGAACCGACCTAGGCTCTGGTAGTGTAGCGGCCAATCATTCGGCCCTTTCGAGGCCGACACTCGGGTTCGAATCCCGACCAGAGCACCAATCCCATTCTCAGGCTCCCAGCAGCTTCCTTCTGTACTCGTCGCTGCGGGCGGCGACCTCGTCCACGTTCCTGTTGTCCACCACGACGACCTCGGGCAGCTTGCGCCTGTGGACCTCCAGGAGGTTCTCCACGAGGTACGGGTCCGAGAAGTCGCAGTTCTTCAGGTGCTTCCTCTCCCAGTTGTTGGCGAGGTCCAGGGCGGCCTGGATGCCCTTGTTGTAGAACACCTCGGCGAACACGGCTCCGACGGTGCTGTCCTTGGACATGATCGCTATGGTGCACCCCCTGACGGCGAAATCGGTCCCGTTGAACGAGATCGCCAGTCCCCCGCTGTCGTTGACGAGGTCCAGGGACTGGTAGTCCGTGTGGTCCCCTCCGATGTACACCGTGGAGTCCAGGTCGATGTTGGTCTGCCTCCTGATGTCCAGGAGCTGGTACGCCTTCTTGTGGGATGTGACGGGGGTCGTGGACTCCATCAGGTTCATGGCCGTGAGCTCGGGCATGCGGTCCTGGAGGATCTCGTCCAGCTTCCTGATGATCGCCACGTCCTTCTCGTCGACGTTCATGGGCACGTCCAGTTCGTAGACCGTCTTCGGGATTCTCAGGGCGGAGATCTCCTGGCCCATCTCCCTTATCTTGCGCGACTCCGCACGTCCGAACGTCGCCGGGTCAAGGTCGACCTTGGTGCAGAGCACATCGCACAGCGGGGCGTCCAGCTCCTCATATATCCCGAGCATTCCGTGACCGTAGGTGGATGTGGTGATGAACGTGGGCATGATCGACGAGATGTACCTCATGGTCCTGCCCGCGTTGGGCATCATCTCGAGGCACTCCCTGCTGTACACGTGCATGAGGTGGTCCGTGGCACCGTTTGCCTTCAGGAACGGCACGACCCATTTGAGGACATTGCCCGCAGTGGCCTCCTCCCTCCCCAGGACGTAGGCTGTCAGGTCGTCGTACCTGCTGATGACGTCGTAGAAGTGCGCACCGTTGCGTATGAACCTGGCGCAGAGGTCGCGGACGCTGTTGTTCTTGGTGAGGAACCCCCTGCAGTTGCATATCATGCACTTGTCGGGGAAGAGGCCCAGTTCCGCCGCAGGATCGAACTCGTCCATCGGATCACTCCAACGATCCGTCCACCTGGGCGGACAGGTCGTACGGTCCCTCCAGCGGTTCCCCACCGGAGTACAGGCGCTTGTCCCTGATGCACACCCTGCCCTCGGCGAATTCCCTTATGGTCGCGACGATGAGCGGGAGCTCGCGTATCGCACCGTCCTCGCGTATCCTCCTGAACAGGGGTTCGTCGGCACCCTCGGACGCCTTGACGGCGTCGAGTCCGTTCTCTGCGACCTTCCTGTCCATGGACTCCCACAGGGCGTCGTAGTCCCCTCCGCGGATGTCGAACCCGCAGTAGGTGAGCGCCGCACCGCGGTCCCACTCCTCCGTGCAGATGTGCATCATGACCCCCTGGCGGGTCGCACCCTCCGATATGAGTTGCCATATGACCTCCTGCCAGGTGCCCTTGGGGCCGTCGGGGAGGGCGGGGTGCAGGTTGAGCATGTCGTACTGCCTGCACGTCTCGTCATCCATCCACAGCATGTAGCCCGCCAGGATCCCCAGGTCGAACTCGTAGGCCCCTGTGAGTTCCCTGAGCCGCTTCCCGTACTCGTCCCTCCAGGCGACCTGGTCCTCGTTCCAGAGATCCGGTCTGAACTTCTTCCAGGACGCGGTGACCAGGGGTATCCCGTACCCGCGGACCATGTCGAAGAAGAGCTCCCTCTGCTCCCTCTTCGGGTTGTCCTCCTCGTCGTTGTCCCAGTTGCAGAACACGAATGCGATTTCTACGTCGAGGTCGCCGCTTTCCTTGCGGTCCATGACGGCCTTGAGGAGATTGCGGGATCCGGGACCCCTTCCAGTGGAGAACCAACCTAGTCTGAGCATCGTGCCTTCGAATGTGTTCTCAATATAATACCACGTCGGCGTCACACGTCGAAGATGACGGTCACCGACGGCGTGTCGCGGTCGATCTCCATCATGTGGTACGTGACCGCCTTGACCTCCGATCTGATCCTGTGGCGACTGCGGTCGAGGGTCTCGCCCTTCGCACGGCACACGACGTCCTCGCCTTCGAACGACACGTCGAACTCCTTCAGGATCAGGTTGTCGCAGTCCTCGATGAACAGCATCTCGGCGAGGAAGGAGTACAGCCTGTCCTCGTCGTCGATCCCGGAGACCCTGATCTCGGTCTCCTCGTCCGTCCGGATGCCGGACAGGTCCACGGTCTGATCGAACAGGGCGTACGCCGCGTTCCCGAAGCATTCCTCGAGCGTACCCCCGAATGCCCTGACCATCATGTCGGCCGTGTGGTCTACTAGGGTGTATCTGACCATGGCACGTCATCTGTCACGGGCCTAAAACCGTTGCCGTCACGGCAGCCCCCTCGTCATTGCGGCCACGACGATGGAACGTCCCTCCGAGACCCAGTCGCGCATGAGCGCGGCCGTCCGATCGTCCGGTGCGGTCCCGGATAGGTACCCGTGTGCGGCGTAGTGCGAGGACACCATGGACTGCAGGTGGCAGAACTCGGAGCAATCCGGACAGTCGGGGGCCGGTATCCGGGACCAGGCTCTGCGGGCCTCCACGAACCTGCGCCTGGATCCGGTGGCGGACATGTCCGCGGGGCCGGTCGCGAGCGATGCGGATGATGCGTGGCACGCCGTCGCGGTCCGCACCACACGGTCGCGCCTCCTCAGGGGGAGGAGCAGATGGTTGGCGGCCATCGCGGACACCACGCCCAACAGGATGAACGCGACCCTGTCCAGGACGGGGGCGGACGACGGGTCGGCCATCGACGACACGGCGAGTGCCGAGAACGTGATGAACGCCATCGAGACGTCGTACCTGTCCGGATCCAGGACCGTGTTCAGGTAGTTCGCGAACAGCAGCGCCGCGACCATGGCGGATCCGTCACCTCCGGATACCACCAGGAAGACGATGAACACGGCCGCTCCCACCAGGGTCCCGGTGACCCTCATGACCGATTTGCGTCCGGCCCCGTCCGTGTAAGGTTGGACCAGTGCCACGGTCGTGAACACGAGCCATTTGGCGTTCTCCTCGCCCCAGTACTGCCAGAGGAACGCCCAGAACGAGAACAGGAGGGCCATGCGCACCGCGAACGACACGCGCCCCATGTCCAACACACGCGGTCCCATGCCGACACGTCCCCCGTTGCGGAGGGAGTCCCCGGTCAGGACCGCGTCGACCCTCGTCCGGAGGGAGTCCACACGTCCGCACCCCGTCCCGCAGGCGGCCCCGTCCCCGAACCCGCGGAGTGCGGAGGACGCCGTGGCCAGTCTGGCGGTGTCGCAAGAGGTGGAGATCCAATGGGCTATGCATCTGAGTTCGGCCGTGCATTCCATCATGTATGCGCCGCGCTCCGTGACCGAACCCCTTCCGCACACAATCCTGTCCACACGGTCGCACGCGGCGTACACCGGCCCCACATCGCACTCCTTCCCGGACGCCCTCAGCTCCGCGCACTCTGCGAGCACGGGTACGCACCCGGACACGGTCGCCCTGAACGCAGAGTCGAGACGCCCGTGCCCCAGTGCGACGTTCAGTCCGACGGCGAGGACGGATCCGACCGCCAGGGAGAGCAGTCTCAGAGGCAGGCCCTCCACGGACACCGGGGACGAGAGCAGGAAACCGTATCCGAGAAGGAACGGGAAGTGCACGGGGGAGTCCATGCTGTCCGTGGTCAGGTACGACACCGCGAGGACCGTCACGATGTTCACCGCGAGGCCGACGACGGGGTCGATGAGCGATACAAACGCCCCGAGGCCGAGGCACACGGACACGGCGACCATCCCGACGCAGTTGACAGCGGGCCTGTCCGACAGGTCCCTCGACAGGAGCATGAGGGCCATGACGACCACCATCACCCCCACCAGCGAGTTCTCGTCACCGAACAGGTGCGTGAACACGGCCACGAACGCGCACAGGGCGAGGAAGAACACGGTCCTGCCCAGGACTTCCTTGGATTCCATGCCGTGTGTCCGTGTGCATCCCCTATATGAACCTTGGATCCGGCCCCCCCGGTCCGTCCGAAGCAAACCGCAGATGTATTTATCATGCAGGCCCCTTGGCCCGACATGGACGAGTCCGTATTCGACAGGGCGCGCATGTTCGCAAAGGGGATCTTCGAAGGGGACAGCAGCGGGCACGACTACCACCACACGGTCCGGGTGCACGACCTGGCGCGCACGCTGTGCGCCCTGGAGGGAGGCGACGAGTTTGTCGTCCGTCTGGCGGCGCTCCTGCACGATGTGGACGATCCCAAGCTGTTCGGGGAAACCGGGCTTGCCAACGCCCGCGGGTTCATGACCGGGGAGGGGATCGACCCCGGGACCGTGGACAGGGTGTGCGGGATTATCTCGCAGGTGTCATTCAAGGGCCGCGACACCGTCTCCCCCGACACCTTGGAGGGGATGATAGTCCAGGACGCCGACCGCATGGATGCGATAGGGGCCATCGGGATAGCGCGTGCCTTCGCGTACGGGGGCAGCAGGGGACGTGCCATCCACGATCCCGGGGAGCCTCCGCGTCTCGGGATGTCCGAGGCGGAGTACCGTTCCAACAGGGGGACCACCATCAACCACTTCCACGAGAAGCTGCTGGGTCTCAGGGACATGATGAACACGGAATCCGCACGCAGGATGGCCGACCGCAGGCACGAGTACATGCTGGGCTTCCTGGAGGAGTTCGCCTCGGAGTGGGACGGTCTATGTTGAGATACTGCGTTTTCCGTAACCCTGTTCGTGTTATTCGAATCGAAACCACGAAAAACGAACCACAACCAGTCAGACGGATGTCGGTGTTTCGAAAACGATTTAATAGGTGCACAATGGTGGTCGGCGCATGCGCATTACGATTGTGGGCTGCGGTTCCATCGGAACCAAGCTGGCCATGGCCGCCGATGAGATGGCGGAAGTCAAGAGGATATACCTCGCGGATGTGGAGGCGGGTCTCGCGGAGGAGCTCGCGTCCAAGTTGAAGAAGGCCATCGTCGTGGAGGACGTGGAGGAGGAGCTCTACCACTGCGACCTCGTGATCGAGGCCGCATCCCAGGACGCCGCACGCGAGATCATGCCCAAGGTCGTCGCCAGAGGGGTCGACATCATGATCCTCTCCGTCGGGGCCCTCGTCGACGACGCGTTCAGGGAGTCCGTGTTCACCAAGGCCAAGGAGTGCGAGGCACGTATATACATCCCGTCCGGAGCCGTGTGCGGTACGGACGGACTCAGGTCCTCCGCAGTGGGGGAGCTCGAGGAGGTCGAGCTTATCACCGTCAAGAGTCCGGTCAGCCTATCGGGTGTCGAGTACGTCATCCACAACAACATCGATGTGGAGAAGCTCGAGGAGCCCACCGTACTGTTCTCCGGTTCCGCGAGGGAGGCCGTCCAGGCGTTCCCCAGGAACATCAACGTGGCCGCCACTGTCAGTCTCCTCGGCGTCGGGTTCGACCGTACCAAGGTCACCATCGTCGCGGATCCGACGACCCACAGCAACTCCCACGAGCTCAGGATAAAGGGCGAGTTCGGGGAGATGACCTGCCACACCTACAACGTACCGTCCCCGGACAACCCGAAGACGTCGTACCTCGCCGCCATGTCCGCGTTCTCGGCGCTCAAGAGGATCGCCAGGAACGAGTGGATCGGCATCTGAAACCGTAGACCGGGTCCCGCCCCGCTCCGTGCGGGCGCGGGCCCACCCATGCGTTCTCGCAAACAATTATCTCGCCTCCGACAGTTAGAGGGGCATGTCCGAATCAAGGGCCGAGAGGCTCATCTCCAACGCGGAGGGGATGGATGCCGTGGTCATCGTCAACGACGGCGATCCCTTCCTGGATTCTACGTTCTGGTATCTGACCGAGCAGTCCTCCGGGACGTTCGAGGGTTCCCTCGCGATAGTAAGGGGGGACGGGTCCCTCGACGTCATAGTCAGCATCCTGGAGGAGGAGTCCGCCAACTCCGGCCTCGGGAACGTCCATGTGTACCATGACCGCGACGAGCGCAACGCGTTCCTCAGGGACGCGCTCTCCGGATGCACGAGGGTCGGGTTCAACATGCACTCGGCGACGTACGCCGCTGTGGATTTCGTCAGGCGCACCGTCGAGGGGATAGAGCCCGTGGACGCCGGTCAGGCCATATCGGCCACGGTGTCCGTGAAGGATGCCAAGGAGATCGAGGCCACCCGCAGGGCCTGCGAGATCTCGTCCCGTGTGGCCGGGGAGATCCCGGACATGCTCTCCGAGGGCGTGTCCGAAAGGGAGGTCGCGGCACGCATGGACAACAGGATGCGCGAGCTCGGCGGTTCCGGCAACGCGTTCGACACAATAGCCGCGTTCGGAGCCTATTCGTCCCAGCCGCACCACATGCCGTGCGACTACAGGCTGGCCAGGGGCGATACGGCCCTCTTCGATTTCGGAACCAAGTTCGACAGGTACTGCTCCGACATGACCCGCACGGTGTTCCTGGGGAGGCCGCCGGAGATCCTGGAGAGGGCGTATGAGGTCGTCCGCGAGGCGCAGCTCGCGGGGATAGACGAGTACCGCGACGGTGCACCGGCGAACGCCGCCGACCTGGCCGCAAGGAAGGTCATCGACGAGTCGGAGTTCAAGGGAAGGTTCATCCACTCGTTCGGTCACGGCATCGGGATGGAGGTCCATCAGGACATCTCCGTGTCCCCCAGATCCACCCAGACGCTCCGTGCGGGCAACATCGTCTCCGCGGAACCCGGCATATACATACCCGGTGTCGGCGGGATCCGGATAGAGGACACCTGTCTGATCACCGAGGACGGCTGCGAGATCCTGACATCCTTCGACCACTCCCTCACGGTGGTATGATGACCGGACAGAGGGCAGATGACTACCAGGATGTCCTGGAGTCGGCGGTCGGGCACATGCAGGACATGGGTGCGGAGTTCTCGGACGCCCGCTCCCAGACCGTCCGCGTCACGGGCATAAGCTCCATGAACGGGGAGCTCCGCCAACTGGTCGAGAAGGCCACTGGCGGCGTGTGCCTCAGGGCATGGATCGGGGGCAGATGGGGTTACGGTACCGCCACGTCGTTCGACAGGGCGGACATAATGTCGGCCGCCACATCGGCGGTCGCCAACGCACGCGGGGACGGCAAATCCGACCTAAATCTCGAGCCCGCATCCGTCCGCAGGCACATCGATGCCAGGGTCAGGATCCATCCGGACTCCGTGGACCTCTCCGAGAAGATCTCGGCGGTCCTCGACCTGGACCGCGCCCAGGCGGTGGACGACCGCGTGATCAACCGCATGGGATCGTACTCGGAGGAGATCAAGGACAACTGCCTGGTGAACTCCGTCGGATCGGACATATCGTGGCAGGAGGTCCGCACGCTCTGCAGGGCCATGTCCGTCGCATCCGACGGTCAGAGGATGGAACGCTACTACGACGGACCGGACAGCACATTGGGTTTCGAGGTCGTCCGCGACACGGACCTGGAGGGGGTCGGTAGGACCACCGCCGAGGAGGCGGTCGCGACACTGTCCGCCGAGAGGGCGCCGTCCGGACACATGACCGTCATATCGGACCCGATGGTATCCGGCCTCCTCGCACACGAGGCGATGGGGCACGCTTCGGAGGGGGACGAGATCACGAAGAGGAGGTCGTTCCTCACCGGGGCGGTCGGGAGGAGGGTCGCATCCGAAGTCGTCTCCATGTACGACGACGGTACGGTCCACGGCGCGCACGGTTCGGTGCCGTTCGATGACGAGGGGACCCCGTCGTCCCGCACGCAGATCATAGATCACGGTGAGTACACCGGGTACATGCACAGTCTGGAGACCGCATCCCAGCTCGGGTGCAGACCCACCGGGAACGGCAGGTCCGAGAACTACGGGAAGAGGGTGTGGGTCAGGATGACCAACACGTTCTTCGCACCCGGGGAGTGGGACAGGGACGAGCTCATCGCGGACACCCGCGACGGTATCCTGTGCGACAAGATGGTCAACGGGATGGAGGACCCGGTCGGAGGATGCTTCGAGGCCAAGTGCCTGAGGGGGTTCCGCATAAGGAACGGCGAGATCGCCGGCATGGTGCAGTCATTCACGCTGACCGGCAGGTCCGGGGACATCCTGTCCTCCGCCGACGCCCTGTCCAAGGAGGTCGTCCTCGACGGGGGGATGTGCGGCAAGGGCATAGAGGACTGGGTCCGTGTGTCCTCCGGTGGCCCGTACATGCGCGCCAGGATGATCGTGGGGGGAGGACAGTGATTCGCAGTGTGGCGGACCGCGCCATGCAGGCACTGTCGGATTACGATCAGGCGGAGGTGTACGTGTCGAGCGCGACCGTCCACACGATATACATCGACGACTCCCGCATAAGCAATATCGAGACCAAGGCGGACTCCGGGCTCATGGTCCGCATGTCCGAGGGTGGCAGGCTCGGTAAGGCGTCCGTCTCCCTCAACAGGGACTCCGCGGTCCCCGACTGCATATCCATGGCCAGGTCAGTCCTGAGGTACTCCCCCGTCAACGGGGAGTTCACGGGATACGCCCGGCCGGGTCAGGCGAGGATATCCGCCCCGGACGTCTGGGACGAGAGGGTGGAGTCCGTCGAGCCGGAGGATCTGCGCGAGATCGCGAAGGTCCTGATAGACAGCTGCGACGTGGACATCCCCCGTGCGCAGATCAGGGTGTCCGCCAACGAGGGATGCACCATGAACAGCAACGGTGTCGATGTCCGCCACCGCAGCACCCTGGTGTACGGCCATTTCACATCGATGACGGTGGGTGACCATCCCGGGGAGGGCATGGAGACGTACCACGGGACCCATCTCGACCTGGACCCCGAGTGGATCGGGAGGGAGCTCACGCGCAAGGCCCGGGCCGCATCGGTGTGCAGGGAGTTCAAGGGATCGGAATCCCTGTCCATGATCCTTCCGCCCAGCGAGCTGGGGGACATGCTGACCTCGTCCGTCGGTGCGGCGCTCGACGGTGAGAACAGGAAGTACGGACGCAGCATGTGGAGGGATTCCCTGGGCGAGCGTGTCGCATCGGAGTGCCTGAGCATAACGGACGATCCCACCGTCCCCGCACCGCTGTCCTGCGTGTTCGACGACGAGGGTTCCCCGACGGAGAGGCGTCCGTTGATCGAGAACGGTGTGCTGAGGGGTTTCATGAGGGATTCGTTCTGCGGCGACAGCACAGGGAACGGGATGCGCAGGTCCAGTGTGGAGGCGCAGGGCGCGTACGAGCGCACCCCCGTGATCAAACCCTTGAACATGGTCGTCACCCCAGGGAGGATGTCACGTGACGACATCGTCGCCGAGACGGACCACGGCATCCTCGTCGAGAAGTTCGCATGGCCCGAGGCGGACGAACTCACGGGGAGGTTCGGTCTGAACGTCCGTTGCGGGTACCTGGTGCGCAGGGGCGAAATCGTGGGTACCGTGAACAACGCCCTGTTGATGGGGAACATGCTCGATGCGGTCTCCAACGTGGAGTGCATAGGCGACGACGTCCGTCAGATGGGCGTCGTGTCCGTGCCCACCATGAGTTTCTCGGGGATGGAACTGGTGGGCAACTGAGGCGGGGGCCCACGGCCCCGCCTCATCTTCTTTGTAAAAGGATCCGGCGTGTCAGTAGCGGCGTTTCCCGTCACGTCCGTGCCCACCCCTTCCGGGATGCTTCTTCACGTAACCGTCGTCGATGAAGATCGAGTTGTAGGTGGTGATGTCGCCCATCTCCTCGAAACGCTGGCGCACGTACTCGTTGGCGGCCTCGTCCGCACACACCTTGGCCAGCCACTTGGTCGAGGGGAGCGTGGGGTCACCGTACATCTTGAAGTAGAGGACTGCCGCCTCCATCTCCTCTCCGATGTCGTGGAGTGCGTACACGAGCTGTTTGCAATGGCGCTCCTCGATCCCGGCGAGGTTCACGAGGGCCTCGGAGCAACCGGGGACGCCGTTGCGCTGGTTCCTCTTCAACCAGTCGATCTCCCTCGCACCCCCCATCCTGGACCCGACCTCGAGGACCCTGGCGGAATCCCCGGAGCAGTAGGCGTCCAGGTACCTGGTGTCCTCTCCGTCGTAGCTG
>JAZODL010000017.1:0-3063 GCA_045596945.1 Candidatus Methanomethylophilaceae archaeon
CCGGTGTTCTTCACATGGCACCTCTCCACGACCCCGTCGACATCGACCATGGCGATGAACCTGTTGGGTCTGCTGATGAACGTCCCGGTCACCGTCCTCCCGTATCTCATGGATCGTCCTCCCCGTGGCTTCCATCGGCACCGGTGAACGACCTGTTCATCGCCTCCACGTCCACAGGAGGGAGGTCGGGTGCCGGGGGACCCTCGGTGAAACAGGGTCCGTACAGCGGCATGTGCAGGGCGCCGTTGACGTCCATGGCGACGTTGCCCTCGCGGACCCTGATTCCGGTGCGTCTGCGGTTCTTCTCCGCCAACATCGTCTTGAGCGATTCGGACCGTTTGTTGCGTCCGGACCTGACCTCCACCAGACACACGGAACCAGCATGTTTCATCACGAAATCGATCTCCGATGTGCTGTTCTTCTTCGCATAGTGGTACAGAGGGTACCCCTTCCCGTACAGTGCGTTGGCCACCGCGTTCCCCATCAGGGAACCGTTGTTCGCATACGGGTCCCCCATGACGATATCGTGCACATCCTGGTATCCGCTCAGCGCCATCAGCAGCCCGGTGTCGCAGAGGTACAGTTTGAACGTGTCCCCGTCGACGTTGTTCTCCAGGGGTGGATCCACAGACAGGAGGTTCCTGCACCTCAGTGCTATGCCGGCGTTCTCCAGCCAGGAGATCGCCGTCCCGTAGAGGCGCTTGCCGGAACCCCTCACCTTCTCGATACCGAGGTGTTGGAACCCCATCTTGTCGCTGGCGAGCTGCGACGGTATCGACATCAGGCAGGCGTGAATGCGAATCATGTCCGCGTTGTTCGGGTACTTCTCGGCATCGAGCTTCGGTATGGTCACGATGTCGTCCGGGGCCCTCATCGTCTCGCTGTAGTCCTCGGTCTCGGAGTACGCCTTGCGCTCCATGGGATGTCATGGTGTTCCAGTTATATACTACTGTTTTTTAATGGGGTTTTAGCAGCAAATTTGCAGTTTTTATGGGGTATTAGCAGTAAGTTTACAGTTTTTTAATGGGGTGATCGCTGCAGGTATACAGCTCCCATGGGGCCCCCTGTGCTGCGGCGGGAGTCACCGAACCGACCGGTACCTGTCCGGGAATCAGGTTTGATATATGAGGTGCCCGTTTGACCATCCATGGCACCGTACTTCACCCTTGACGACTTCTGCGAGGACATATACGTCATCGACACCGAGACCACGGGACTCAAGGGTGCGCCGGATGATGTCGTGGTGGACGTGGGGATCACCCGCGTGGACCTCTCCGACGGCACGGTGGAGGACGTGTACTCATCGGTCCTCGGATACGATGTCGACCAGTGGGACGACTACCGCCGCAACGCGTGGATATTCGAGAACACCGACATGACCCTCGAGATGGTCGCCGAGGCGCCCAACGCCATGGACGTCATAGACAGGGTCCGCAGGATCCTGAAGGGGAAGAGGGTCACCGCGTACAACATCGGCTACGACATGGACAAGTTCCTGTACCTCGAGCCATGGAACATGAGGGGGCTCTTCACACCCTGTGCCGACATCATGCTCGCGGCCACACAGGTCTGCAAGCTCCCGAGCCAGTACTACGGCAGGTCGTACAGGTACCCCAAGCTGGACTACGCCTACAAGACCATAGTCGAGGGCGATCCGGCAGGCATCTGCGGCGTCCAGGACCACAGGGCGCTCTCCGACGCCAGGATGGCGTCGTACCTCCTGCTCCAGATGAGGGCGGACGGCACCTACAGTCTCTGATGCTCACAGCCTGCGTATCACGCGTGCGGGTGAGCCGGCGACCACGGTGCGCGGCTCCACGTCGCGTGTGACCACCGAACCGGCACCGACCACGGAGTCCTCCCCGACCGTCACACCGGGCAGGACGATGCTCCCGGCACCGATCCAGCAGTTGCGTTCCAACACTATGGGTGTCGACACCACGGCCTTGCGGTCCGATGGGTCCAGCGGGTGGTTGGAGGTCACCAGGGTCACGTTCGGACCCAGCTTCACCGAGTCGCGGATGGTTATCCCGCCCTGGTCCAGCATCGTGCAGTTGGAGTTGATGAAGACGTCGCGTCCGATCGTGATGTTCCTGCCGAAATCGGTGTGGAACGGGAGCACGATGAAGGCGGAGTCGTCAATCGTCCCGGTGGTCAGGCGGCGGAGGTAGGACAGAACCTCCCCCGGTGTGCGGTAGGCCGAGTTCATCTCCATGACCGTCATCGCCGCAGTCCTGTAAGCCTCCAGCACGAGTCCGTGTCCCTCGTCGGTGGGCCTTATGGGCTCGCCCGCCCTCATACGGGAGAATATGTCCATAGTGGTGCGGAGTTCGTGGACGGATGTAATCCTTTCCGTGGCACGCACCCCAACGGTACGCGATCGCTTGTCAAAAGGGTATAAATACGGTGACACCATCCCGTGATTCACGGATATCAGAACCGGCGGTTTGCCGGTTACTGCCGTGGAGGGATTTACTCCCTCAGGCCGCACGGGGGCGATGAGCCGAACGTACGGGATTTGAAGTTCTACAGGTATTGCAACAGTAGCAATGCTTATATACTAAATCTAGAATACCTTGTCTGTTATTGCCCGTAAGGGCAGTGCGAGGTATTGAAATGGTTACCGTCTACGACGTTCCTGCAGAGCAGCTCATACTCAAGACGGCCCAGAAGCTCAAGGAGAACCCCAACATCGTTCCCCCTGAGTGGGCCGAGTATGTCAAGACAGGCAGGCACACAGAGAGAGCGCCTTCCCAGGATGATTGGTGGTACACACGCGCCGCCTCCATCATGAGGAAGCTTTACGTCAAAGGACCGATGGGATCCTCCAAGCTGGCCGCCGAGTACGGTGGATACGCGGACAAGGGATCCATGCCCAACAGGGCTGTCAAGGGAAGCCGCAACATCGCCAGGAAGTGCATGATGCAGCTCGAGGCAGCTGGATATCTGGTCTCCAAGGACAAACAGGGCCGTGCAATCAGCCCCGCGGGACAGTCCCTCCTGGACAACACCGCGAAAGAGGTCTACGACGAGATGAAGGCCTGAAGGAGGAATCAGCATGGA
>JAZODL010000018.1:0-2384 GCA_045596945.1 Candidatus Methanomethylophilaceae archaeon
CGAGGACGGCTACCCCTACTCCACCCCCGTGAACTTCGTCCAGATCGACGGTATCGTGTACATCCACGGCCGCAGGCTCGGGGAGAAGATGGACAACATCAAGAGGGATCCCCGCGTGTGCTTCACCGCTTGGGAGAGGACCGGCTACGAGCACTGCGGTGTCGCCGCATGCGACACCACGACCGTCTACGAGTCCGTCGTCATCAAGGGCGACGTGGAGATGGTCGACGATGACGAGGGTAAGGCCAGGGTCCTGCTCGCGATCGTGGAGAAGCTCGTCCCCGGTAAGACCGGCATGGACATGAAGAAGGTCCCCCCGACAGCGGTGTACAGGATCAAACCCGTGTCCGTCACCGGCAAGTTCCACAGGCCCATGGACGGGAACGACGTCCGCGTGCGCAACTGATGTCGCGCATCCACCGGGAGAGGGCCACCGTGCGCGAGATGATCGCACTCTACTGCAGGGGAAACCACGGTGGCTCCGAAACCTCTTTGTGCCCTGTGTGCTCGGACCTCGCATCCTATGCGGACGGGAGGCTGTCGGACTGTCCGTTCGGCGAGGGCAAGGGCGCGTGCAGGAACTGTCCTGTCCACTGCTATGACGATGCTCGCCGCATCCTGATCAGGGACGTCATGAGGTACAGCGGGCCCCGCATGCTCCTCCGCCGTCCACTGGATGCGATCGTGCACCTGGTGCGTCCGGGGGGATCCGCCTGACGTCACCGGAGGTGCGTGGGACACGTCCCCGTGGGCTCAGGACCAGGTTGCTCGAACTCGCGGGCCTCATCGCCCTGGCGGCGGGGGCCGTGGGCGTGTTCCTGCCGGTGATCCCCACCACGCCGTTCGTGATACTGGCGGCGTTCTGCTTCTCGTCGAACCCCCGTGTGTACGGGTGGCTTGAGCACAGTCCGTTCTTCGGCGACTACATCCGCGGATGGAGGGAGCACCGCACCATCCCGACGAGGGCACGTGTCCAGGGTATAGTCATGGTGTGGGCGGTCCTGATTCCGACCATGGCGTTCTTCATGACGGAGGAGTGGCACAGGATCATGCTCACCGTCGTCGGCCTGTGCGTCACGATCCATCTCCTCACGGTCTTCCGTGGGGGACGGGACTGATCCGGTCACGGCATGTTTTCAAGGGGGTGCATTAACCCCCCTTCGGAGATGACCGATTGAACCCCTTCTACATGAGATTGCCACGCAACAGACCCGAGTTCGTTCTGTTCATGCTGATCGTCTCGCTGCTGTCCGTGAACACCATCGCACCGATCATAACCTTCATGGAGACGGAGGTCTTGTGGGGGACCTACGTGCATGTGCTCTCCATCCTGCCCATCCTCTGGCCCACGTCATCGCCACCGTGCTGATCACGTACCGTCCGGTCGGCTACCTGACATCGAGGGTCATGTCCCAGGGGGACAGCTTCCGTCCGTGTGAGACGATCAGCATCCTGTGCACCGTGTTCCTGATGTCCATAATCCTCACGGTCGTGGGAGCATGGGTCGGGAACGGTGCGATAACCACCGAACCCCTCGAGATGTTCCTGTACAGATGGCCGCGCAACTTCGGCATCGCGCTCGGCATTGAGATGCTGTTCGCCCAGCCGATCGCACGCTGGGTGCTGGAGAAGTACCACCTCCGCGTGGATCCCAGACAGATAGACGGATGATGTGTTGGCCCGGCCCCGAGGGGCCGGAGGGAGGAAAACCCCTCGGGATCAGTTGATCCCGAGGATGTCCATGTCGGTGATGACGTCGCTGTTGGCCCTTATGCCGAACGCGTCCACCAGGACCTTGAGTACCCCGGGGGTTATGAACTCGGGGAGTCTGGGACCGAGCATTATGTTCCTGACCCCGAGGTTGAGCAGGGACAGGAGGACCAGGACGGCCTTCTGCTCGTACCAGGAGATGTTGAAGGACAACGGGAGTCCGTTCACATCCGTTCCGAAGGCCTCCGCGAGTGCGTTGGCTATGACGACCAGGGAGTAGCAGTCGTTGCACTGTCCCGCATCGACGACACGGGGTATGCCGCCTATGTCGCCGAGGTCCAGGCCGTTGTACCTGTACTTCGCGCATCCCGCGGTGAGGATGATGGTGTCGTCAGGGAGCGACTCGGCGAACCTCGTGTAGTAGTCGCGTCCCCTCTCCCTGCCGTCGCATCCCGCCATGACCACGAACCTCCTGACGGTACCGGACTTCACGGCATCCACTATCGTCCCGGCGATGGACAGGACCTGGTTGTGCGCGAATCCTGTGAGGAGGTCCCTGCCGCCTATGTCCGCGGGGGCTCCGCAGGACCTTGCCATCTCGATCACGGGACCGAAGTCCCTCCGGCCGTCGACCATCTGGATGTGCGTCGCACCCTCGATCCCCGCCACTCCGG
>JAZODL010000019.1:0-4985 GCA_045596945.1 Candidatus Methanomethylophilaceae archaeon
GAAGGAGATCGAGGAGGCCATGAAGCTCCTCAGACCCCTGCTCCCCATAAGGTTCGAGAAGAGCCGCATCGCAATCAAACTCAACGGTTCGGACTACGGCCGCTGCTTCGACGACATCGTCCATTACGGACTGGTCGAGAGGGAGGAGTGGACCGCGGACGGATCCTGGATAGGCCTGATGGAGATCCCCGCTGGCCTCATCACGGAGCTCACGGAGAAGCTCAAGCACAAGACGAAGGGCTCCGCATCCGTGAAGCTCATCAGCTGACATTCGCGAGAGTGATAATATGGAAAAAAGAAACGCCAGACAGACACGCGAGATCGTCGTGCCCGGCGACATCCTCGATTCCTCGGGGATGAAGCCCGGCGAGAACGCATACGTGCTCGACGGCAAGGTACGCGCCAGTGCGATGGGAGTCAGGAACGTGTTCCAGAACACTGTGGGCGTCATACCCCTGAGGGGATGCTACATGCCCACCTCCGGGGACACGGTCATCGGTGTCATCGTGGACATCGGACCCTCAAACTGGTTGGTAGACATCGGTGCACCCTACCCCGCGCCCCTCCACGTGAACGAGGTTCCGTGGAAGGTCGAGTTCGGTGACACGTCCAGGTACCTCAGCATCGGGTACGTCGTCCTGCTGAAGGTCCTGTCCGTGGACGAGAGCAAGAAGATCCAGGTGACGATGAAGGACTCCGGACTCAGGAGGATCGAAGGCGGAAGGCTCGTGAGGATCCCCCATTCGAAGGTCTCCAGGGTCATCGGCAAGAGCGGATCCATGATCTCGATGCTGAAGAACATGACCGACTGCCGCATAACCGTCGGACAGAACGGTATGATCTGGGTGGACGGAGACGATGAGAACGCGGACGTCGCGGTCAAGGCCATCAAGATGATCGAGGAGAAGGCCCAGTCGGGCAACCTCACCGACAGGATTAAAGAGTTTATCGAGAGCAAGATCCCTCAGGATGAGAGCGACGACGAGGGGGAGGAGTGACCATGAGCGGACACACTGATATGGTATTGGTTGACGAGGAGGGCATGAGGATCGACGGCAGGACCGCCGAGGAACACAGGCCCATCAAGATTGAGGCTGGAGTCCTCAACAACGCGGATGGATCCGCATATGTGGAGATCGGAAAGAACAAGGTCCTTGCTGCGGTCTACGGACCCAGGGGGTGCCACCCCAGGCACCTCCAGAACCCCACCAAGGCGATCATCCAGTGCAAGTACAACATGCAGGCGTTCTCCGTCAGCGACAGGAAGAGGCCCGGACCCGACAGGAGGTCCATCGAGATCTCCAAGATCATCTCCGAGGCTCTTGAGAAGGTCGTCCTCACGGAACTCTACCCCCGCGCGTCGATCGACGTGTACATCGAGATCCTCCAGGCGAACGCCGGGACCAGGTGCGCCGGACTCACCGCCGCATCCGTCGCACTCGCGGACGCGGGAATCCCGATGAGGGACATCGTTCCCGCCATCGCGGCCGGCAAGGCCGACGGACACGTCCTCCTCGACCTCAACAAGGAGGAGGACAACTACGGACAGGCGGATGTCCCGATCGCGATCGTCCCGTCCACGGACGAGATCGTCCTCCTCCAGATGGACGGCAACATGACCCGCGAGGAGTTCGACCATGCCATCGAACTCGCGGTGGGCGCATGCCACAAGGTTTACGACATACAGAAGGACGCGCTGAAGAGGCGCTACTCCAGGAACACACAGGAGGGATCCGATGAGTAATGAGATAATGTCCGAGATCAAACGCGACCACATCGTCAACCTTCTGAGGAACGGCTCGAGGACGGACGGTCGCGGACCGACCGACATGAGGAAGATCCGGATCGAGACCAACTGCATCGAGAGCGCCGACGGGTCCGCGAGGGTCAAGCTCGGCAGGACCGAGGTCATCGCAGGAGTCAAGATCATCCCCGGCACACCCTTCGGGGACACACCCAACCTCGGTGTCCTCACCACCGGTGCGGAGCTCATCCCCATGGCCCACAACACGTTCGAGTCCGGACCCCCGGGCGAGGACGCGATCGAGCTCGCACGTGTCGTGGACCGCGGCATCCGCGAGTCCGGCATGGT
This sequence comes from Candidatus Methanomethylophilaceae archaeon, assembly GCA_045596945.1. Lineage (GTDB taxonomy): Archaea > Thermoplasmatota > Thermoplasmata > Methanomassiliicoccales > Methanomethylophilaceae > Methanoprimaticola. The sequence goes on from JAZODL010000019.1 coordinate 2,093, forward strand.
GGATGTGGAGCAGCTCTGCATCGTACCCGGAGAGGAGGTCTGGATGTGCTTCGTGGACATCTACGCACTCGACTACGACGGCAACCTCTTCGATGCGGCCAACCTCGCGGCGGTGTGCGCACTCAAGACCGCGACAATACCCGGGGAGCAGTACGGCAAGGGAGAGAACAGACCCATGCCCATCACATGCACCCCCATATCCGTCACAGAGGTCAAAATAGGAAACGAATTAATAGTAGACCCAAATTACGACGAAGAACAGATTTCATCCGCCCGCCTTACCGTCACAACCGACGACAACGGCAACTTCAGGGCAATGCAGAAGGGAGGCTGCGGTTCGATCACACTCGATGAACTCAGCACCTGTCTGGACAGGGCCGTGGAGAAGGGTGCGGAGATCAGAAAACTTATCGGGTGATCAACCATGGCAAAGAGAACAGAGAAGGCAGGAAGCGCCGGCAGGTTCGGTGCAAGGTACGGAGTCATCGTACGCAACAGGATCAAGAGCATCGAGGCACAGCAGAAATCCAAGCACGAGTGCCCCGTCTGCCACCACAAATCGGTCAAGAGGGTCAGTTCCGGAATCTGGTTCTGCAAGCACTGTGAGACCAAGTTCGCAGCAGAGGCTTACAGCCCCAAGACCAAGAAAGAGCTGTCCCAGGTCTCCGAGCAGTGAGAATCCCAGGTGATCTGATTGTACAGATGCGCAAAGTGTAACGAACCCGTGAGGAACGTTAACTCTTTGGGACTCCAGTGCGAGAAATGCGGATCGAAGATCTTCTTCAAGGACAGACCCAATGTGAAGAAGGTCCTCAAATCCGATTGAGCGATGCTCAAAGCGACACTCAGGATAACCGGTGCCGCGGCCTCCGCCGCGGTACCCTCCATTTCCCCGGAGGCAGGGAGGGAACTCCCGCGCACCACCACGGAGATAGGATACGACGGAGAGGATGCCGTGATAACGATCACCGCATCGGACACGTCGGCCATGAGGGCCGCACTGAACTCCTATTTGGAATGCATCAGGATCATCGAGGACATCGACAACCTAACCAGAGTGAGATCATGAACGGAATCAGCCCCCAGCTTCAGAATCAGATCACCCAGTTCCAGCAGGTCCAGCAGCAGCTCCAGGCCGTCTCCACACAGAAGGTCCAGATGGATGCGCAGAAGCGCGAGCTCGTCAGGACCAAGGAGGAACTGGACAAGAGCACGGGAGCGGTCTACAAGACCACCGGCTCCCTCCTCATCAAAGTAGACGACGTCGACGCACTCAAGGCCGACCTCGAGGAATCCATCGAGATGATGGATGTCAGGATCAGCAGTCTCGAGCGCCAGGAGAACACCCTCAAGGAGAGGTTCACGGTGCTCCAGCAGACCATCAACACGGCAATGGGCAACATGCCCCCGCAGTAAACAGATTAAATGCGGGGGCGACCCCGCGATTGTTCTATATCCGTACACCCATACGCCACCATGGCTCAATCGATGCAACAGGAGCCCGTCGACGCACTCGTATTGGAGGATGTGCGCAAATCGTACGGGAACCGCGAGGCGGTCCACGGCATCTCACTGACGATCAGAGAGGGGGAGATATTCGGCCTCATCGGCCACAACGGTGCGGGCAAGACCACCACCCTCAGGATGATGTCGACTCTGCTCAGGATCACATCCGGCAGGATAACCGTGTACGGACACGACGTCTCCACCGAACCGGACAGGGTCAGGGAGATCATAAGCTACCTCCCCGAGGACGCGGGCGCGTACAAGGACCTCACCGGCAGGGCGTACCTGGAGTTCATCGCGAGGTTCTTCGCCAGCGGGGACGAACTCGACAGGATGGTCTCCAAGGGCATCACACTCGCCGATCTGGGGGACCGCATTGACTCCAAGATCGACACGTACAGCAAGGGCATGATGCGCAGGCTGCTCATCGCACGCGCCATAATGCCATCCCCGAAACTGGCGATCATGGACGAGGTCACATCCGGACTGGATGTGATCAACGCCTATGAGATCAGGGAGATAATACGCGGCATAGCCGCGAATGGCGTCACCGTCGTGATGTCGTCCCACAACATGTTCGAGGTGGACATGCTGTGCGACAGGGTCGGCATGATCGACCAGGGGAACCTGATCCTCGTCGGGACACCATCCGAACTAAAGGAGCGCTTCGGGGTCGGGACCCTAGAGGAAGTGTTCGTGAAGGCGGTGAAAGGGGAATGAGCCATCTCACCAACATCATACGCAAGGAACTCAGGGAGCTCCTCACCCCGGGATCCGTCGCATCGGTCCTGATCATGGTCGTACTGTTCGCCGGACTCGGCGGATTGATCGGAGGGGAGGTGGAGAAGGCCTCCGCCATCCCCGTCGTTGGCGTGGCCAACGCCTCCGCGGGCGACGTTATCCTCCCAGACGGGACCCCCTGGAGCGTCTACGACTCCCTCTGCTCATACTACATCGCCTCCGGTGTGGATCCCGATGAGATCGGGGACTATGTGGTCATCATGGAATCCACCGGACCGGACGGCATCATCGGGGAGATGGCCTCCCTGGGCCTGACATCGTCGATATTCGTGGACGAGGGTTTCGCCGCAGACATATCGTCCGGCTCCAGGGGCGAGATCACCGAGTACTACGTGTTCGAACCCACCGGAATGTTCGGCACGGTATCCTCGACCGCGGTGTCGATGGTCATCCAGGCCATGTCGTCCGACCTCTCGTCCAGTCTCGTATCCAGCGTTTCCGGGGACCTAGACCACACGTTCCTCATGTCCCCCATAGAATGCGGCGGGGACAATATCAACACCGTGATCGACGAAACCGCCCACGCCGGCGTCACACCCCAGGACGTATCGGGCCAGATAACCAGCCAGACGATGATGATCCCGAT
>JAZODL010000020.1:0-2168 GCA_045596945.1 Candidatus Methanomethylophilaceae archaeon
GAGAATGTAAAGGGTTTGAAGGACCGCCCGGGGGCGGCCCCTTGCATCGAAGGTTCGGTGTGTGTCCGGGACTCACTGCTCCATGGGCTCCTCGTAGACCTGTGCGGCATCGAACTCGTCCTCGATTTCCTTGCAGGGGGCGGGGGTTGCGAGTGCGACGACGACTCCGACGATGAGCGCGATGAAGAATCCGGGCAGGAGGGAGTAGATCCCGGTGTAGCCCATGAAGGACTCCCACAGGATGATGACGACCGCTCCGACGACCATGGATGCGATGGCACCGTGGACGTTCATCCTCTTCCAGAACAGGGACAGGACCATGAGGGGTCCGAACGCGGCACCGAATCCGGCCCATGCGTAGGAGACGAGACCCATGATGTTGTCGCCGCCGTAGAGGGCGAGGATCAGCGCGAGGATCGAGATCACGACGACGATCCCCCTGGCGATCCACATGAGGCTGTTCTCGGAGAGGTCGAGCCTCTTGCTCTTGCCGAGGATGTCGTTCGTGATGGACGACGATGCGACGAGGAGCTGGGAGTCCGCCGTGGACATGATCGCGGCCATGACGGCAGCGAACAGGAATCCGGCGATGAGCGAGGGGAACATGTTGTCGGCGAGGTAGATGAAGATGTGCTCGGGATCGAACCCCTCCATCGTTCCGACCTCGGAGATGAAGTACGCCCTGCCCACGACCCCGATCATGATGGCGGCCGCGAGCGCGATGACGATCCAGACGAGGGAGACCCTGCGTGCGATCTTGACCTCCTCGGGGTTCCTGATGGACATGTACCTCACGAGGATGTGGGGCATACCGAAGTATCCGAGTCCCCACGCGAGCAGGGAGATGATCGCGATCGCCGACATGGCGGAACCGCTGTTGTAGAAGAGGTTCAGGTACTCGTCGAATCCGACCTGGTCGAGGGCGGAGGTGACCTCGCCCCATCCGCCGAGCTGACCCATGGCGGCGAGGGGGACGACGACGACCGCGACGACCATCAGGAGACCCTGGATGAAGTCGGTCCAGCAGACGGCCTTGTAACCGCCCATGAATGTGTACGCGATGATGATGACCGCTCCGATCGCCATGGCGATGGGCAGGGAGATCTGGGGGAAGATGGTCTGGAAGATGACACCGCACCCCTTGAATCCGGATGCGACGTAGATGACGAAGAAGAACAGGATGACCACGGCGCTGATGAGCCTGAGGTATCCCTTCTCGTCCTTGTAACGGTTGGAGAAGAACTCCGGGATCGTCAGGGAGTTGCCCGCGACGACGGAGTGCTTTCTGAGTTTCTTGGCGATGAAGAGCCAAGCTGCATAGGAACCGATCGCGAGACCGATCCCGATCCAGGCCTCTCCGAGACCTGCGACCATGACCGCTCCGGGCAGACCCATGAGCAGCCAGCTGCTCATGTCGGATGCCTGTGCGGAGATGGCCGTGACATAGGGGTTCATCTGCCTTCCGCCGAGGAAGTAATCGGACATGTCCTTCGTCTTCTTGTAGAAGGTGAATCCGATCCCCAGGACGATGATGAAGTAGATGATGAATGCCAACAGCACCACTGTATCCAATCTAACACCGGGGTGTTGATGGTCTGCATATGTTAAAACGGTTACGTCCAACAGTATTTAAAGGAAGGTAGGGGATGGTCGGATACCGCACAGGACGTGTCCGCACATCCGACCGTCGCGATCCGCTCCAGGTCGGCGATCCCGCCGTGTTCACGACAGCTTGCCCTGTGCCCTGGGCGATCCGAGTGGGACCTCCTTCTCCCTGATCGCCGCCTTCACCTCCGGTGTGCAACCGACGATGCATCCGTTGACGAACGCGGAGCCGAGGGCCTCCTCGACCAGCTCGACGGTCACATCCTGGTCCACGATCAGCAGTCCCGCCACGGACACCCTGTACGGCCTGCCGGAGTCCCTGGCCTCCTCCAGCTTCCTGCGTGAGAGCCTGTCCGCACCGAACGTCATCCTGACGGGGTCAGTCATCCCCGGTCACCTCCCTGGGGGGAGAGACCACCACCGAGAAGTTGTGGGCGCCCTGGTCGGGGGACGTGCGCACGAGGTTGTCCTTGATGGCCTCCATGATCTTCTCGTGTATGCGGTTGAGCTCCTCGCGTGTGGCGTAGATCTCCGTGGAGTGGATGCAGCTGCCGTCGGCGACG
>JAZODL010000021.1:0-5368 GCA_045596945.1 Candidatus Methanomethylophilaceae archaeon
CAACAGCCAGTTCAAGGGGGCGTGGTGACATCCTGCTGGACAGGTTCATCGGTGACGACTGCGACGGCGAGGAGGCGTACCACCGCCAGAACCGCCTGAAGGTCGTGTTCATCGCCCTGATGTCGGCCGTCATCGTCGTGACGGTCCTCGTCTCGCTCAGCGTCAGCAAGTACCCCGTGTCGTTCACCCATTCGTTGGAGATAGTCTGGCACAGGCTGACCGTCGGTCCGGCCGGGACCGTGGAGGAGATGGTCGTCTACGGGGACCTGGTGCCCCGCTCCCTCATCGCGGTCATCGCCGGTGCCTCGCTGGCGGTGGCCGGCGCCGTCATGCAGAGCATGCTCCACAACCCCCTCGCCGACCCGTACACCACGGGTGTGTCCTCCGGGGCCTCCCTGGGTGCCGCAGTCTCCATAGTCCTGGGTCTGACCGTCCTCCCCCTCGAGGGCACGGTCGGACTCGTGGGGAACGCGTTCCTGTTCTCGCTGATACCCGCGTTCCTGATCCTCGCGCTCTCTGCGTTCAAGAGGATCACATCCACCACGATGATCCTGGTGGGCATAGGCGTCATGTACATGTTCAGCGCGTTCACGCAGCTGCTGAAGCTGAGCGCCACGCCCCAGCAGATGAACCTCCTCTACAGGTGGCAGCTCGGTTCCCTTGCGGAATGCTCCCTCTCGGACGTCGCGGTAGTGCTGGTCGCGTGTGCGGTCTGTTGCGTGTTGCTGTACCGTTTCAGGAGCGACCTCAACCTCCTGTCCGTCGGGGACAGGTCCGCGGTCACCATGGGGACCAACCCGTGGCGCGTCAGGATAACCTGTCTTCTGATAGTGTCCTTCATGACCGCTGTCATCGTGAGCTTCACCGGTGTGATCGGGTTCGTGGGCCTCGTGGCGCCGCAGATCGTCAGGATGGTCATGGGTTCGGACAACCGCTACCTCATCCCCGCATCCGCGGCCTTCGGAGGGGCGTTCATGCTGATCTGCGACTGCATAGGCAGGGTGGTCGGGTCCACGGGTGTCCCGGTCGGTGTCATAACCGCCATCATCGGCAGTCCGCTGTTCCTGTACATGCTCGTGAAGAGGTCCAGGAAGGTGACCATCTGAGTCCCCGGCGGGTTCGGCGGACCGCACCCGTCCCCGCACATCCCCCGTGCGTCCGACTGGACCCGATTAATACATGCACGGTCTCCACCGTGCCATGAGCATCCTCTACAGGTACGGCAGCACATACTACCTCAACATCACCAACAGGTGCCCCTGCAGGTGCACGTTCTGCATCAGGGACTCCAAGCCGAGGCTCGGGGATGCCGACAGCCTGTGGCTGGACCGTGAACCCACCGTGGACGAGGTCATGGACGCGCTGGCCTCCGTGGACCTGTCGGGTTCGAGGGAGGTGGTATTCTGCGGTTACGGGGAGCCCACAGAGAGGTTCGACGACGTCGTCGAGATCGCACGCAGGATCAAGGAGGTCTACGGGAAGCCCGTCCGCCTCGACACCAACGGTCTGGGATGCCTCGTCAACGGCCGCGACATAGTGCCCGAGATGGCAGGGGTCATCGACTCCGTGTCCGTGAGCCTCAACGCATCCTGTCCGGAGGAGTACCTGGAACTCACGCGTTCCAGGTTCGGCATCGGGTCGTACGACGAGGTCCTGAGGTTCGTGGCCGCATGCAGGCGCACCGTGAGCGGGGTCACCGTGTCCGTCGTCGGCGGCACGATCCCCCCGGAATCGGAGGCGGAGTGCGCGCGCATGGCGCGCGAGATGAACGTCGCGTTCCGTGTGAGGTGACCTCCCGTTCTTCCTTATAATTAAAAGAGAAGAGGGTTTTTATAAAGGGTCTATAATCCGTCGCATGGTAAAATGACTGGCGATGAGAAAGTCAAGAAAAACAGGGACCCGATATTCGCGACCTGTTTGGTCATTTTCATGCTCGCGGCCGTGGCGGTCGTGGGCGTGTACATCAACGACCACTACATTGCAGAGGACAGCACAGAGATCTCCTATGGTGACAAGGTCACCGTGAACTACACCGGTTCCTTCTACGACTACTATGGCGAGGAGAACGCGGTCGTCTTCGACACGAGCTACAGCAGTGTCGGCAACAACGACAAGATCATCAAGTCCAACAGTTTTGCCAAGAAGAGCTACTCCACCCTCTCCTTCACGGTCGGTGGAACCGATGTGCTCCAGGTCTTCGGCGACTCCGTCGTCGGTAAGAAGGTCGGGGACACCGTCAAGGTCATGGTCCCCGCAGCGGACGCGTACCCCGCACCCGAGGCCACCGAGACCCTCAAGGGAGGGGTCTACGAGGTCGCGGTACCCGGACAGCTCTCCAAGACTCAGTTCAAGGACCTCTACGGTGTCGACATCACCGCCGGACAGTCCGTGACCTTCACGACCGTCTACGGATGGGACGCCGTCGCGACTCTCGACAGCCTGAAGAACAAGGTCTCCGTCGACTACAAGGTCGAAGTCGGTAAGACCTACGACTACACCGGAAACGAGGACAGCGACTTCGGCAAGGTCCAGTTCAAGGTCACCTCCGAGGATGCCGACTCCGTCACCACCCAGATGATCGTCACCGACTACAAGTCCGTCGGAAACGGACAGGTCCAGATGATCGAGGTCGACGTCGGCAGCAAGCCGTTCTACATCACCGGTGTCAGCGGATCCGACATCACCGTCAAGTACTGCGGTGAGAACAACAACATGGATCTCTACTTCGAGATCGAGATCGTCAGCATCAACTGATCCGTCGGTTTACCCGCCCGGGTGGGGACACCCGGGCATCAAATCATCTTATCTTCTTGAATCCGGGACATCCCGGTCATACATCTGTTCTGTGAGAAGGTGACGGACCGTCCACCGGGGACGGTCCTTGGAACGTGTTTGGGCTCAGAGGATCTCCTCGAGCTTCTCGAGCATCTCGCCGGTGTCCTTCGCGAGCAGCCTTATGGTCCTGTCGCGCTTGGATCCCTTGTCGACGATGGCGTCGGGAATGCCCTTGGAGATCGCCTTGGCGGTCGATTCGGAGATCTTGTCCTTGGATATGGTGGCCGTGACCACGTTGAGTCCGACCTCCTCCATGATGGCCATCACGTCGTCGCTGTAGGCGATGTTCATGATGCATCTGACGGACGGGTCCTTCTTCATGACCTCCAGCAGTATGTAGGACAGGTGCTCCGCTGCACCGAACTTCGCGGGTCCGCCCTTGCGGAGCATCCCGTTGTGCACGACGAGCCTCCTGTCCACCGCCGCGATCTCCTCGGGTCCGGCGGCATCCTTCAGGGCCATGGCGATGTTCATGCCGCCCCTGGGGACGAACTCGTCGGGGACGACGTCGAGGATCTTTGCAGCCGCCATGTCGATCGCGTCGAGCACCTTGAACTTGTCCGAATCGCCCTTGAGCTTGACCATCGGGTTGGCGACCATGTCGCCCTTGCCGATGACGTACTGGGTGGCGATGGACTCCTGTATCATCTCCCTGGACTTCAGGACGGAGTTCACGATGTCCAGTCCCTTCGCCATGTGGGCCGTGATGTAGGAGGACAGGGTGCATCCGCTCCCGTGTCCGGACCTCCTGAGGCGGGGGTACTCGAGCTTGGTGAACTCGGAGGACAGGTACAGGTAGTCGGTGACCGTGGGCGTGTTGAAGTGTCCGCCCTTGAGCAGGACGGACGTCCCCTCCTTGCCTATGATCTCGCAGGCGAGCATGAGGTCGTCCTTGCTCTCGATCTTCATCTTGGCGAGGACCTCCGCCTCGTGCCTGTTGGGCGTGGTCAGTTCGCAGATGGGCAGGAGCTTCCTCTTCATCGCCTTCACGAAGTCGTTGTCGCAGAGGGAGCATCCGGTCCCGGACACCATCACGGGGTCGACTATGAGCGGCATGTCGTGGTCCTCGAGTATGTCCGCGACGAGTTCCACTATGTCCGCACTGTAGAGCATTCCGGTTTTGACCGCTTTGATATCGCAGTCCTTCAGCACCGTCTCGAGCTGCGCCTGGACGAACTCCTCAGGCATGGGGAAGATGCCGTCGACGCCCGTAGTGCTCTGGGCCGTCACGGCTGTTATCACTGATGTGGCATGGATCCCGACGACGGCCATGGCCTTGACATCCGCCTGGATGCCGGCACCGCCGATGGAATCAGAACCAGCCACTGTAAGAGCTGTTCTCATCGATGCCGTCTATATACGCATTATTTATATCGTTATTGAGGAGGAGAGGGGCGTCGGGCATGCGGATGGATCCGATGGCCCCGTCGTCACCGGCCCCCTCAAAAGCAATAAATAAAGTGTGCCGATTCAGGAGGTCGATGAAGGTCTTCAGCACGCATTTCGTCCTCAAGGGTGCATCCGACTACAGGGATCTCGCGCCCGTGTTCCCCGATATCCTCAAGATGTTCCTGGAGGAGATCGGCCAGATGCCTGAAGAGGAGGAGATCCTTCAGATGTACATCGAGCTCAACATGATGGACCTCGAGCGCAACAGGAAGCCCGAGGGATACAACAGGAAGGGCAAGGTCAGACTCGTCTTCCCCATGGACAGCAAGGAGTTCTACATCAAGACCTACAGCAAGACCACCGACCTCAGCGGCATCGCATCCAATATCGGGAACATGCTGACCGCCGCCGGTGTCAACTTCGAGGTCAGGCAGAACGACCGCACCGACTTCAGTTGAGTGCGGCCGTCGTCCACTTTTTCCCACGGAACGATTCCGGTCATCCCGACAGGGCTCAGACGAGCCCCTTTATGCGGTAGCCCCTGCTGCGGACATACAGCCACAGCAACGCGAACACCGTGCAGCACAGTAGTGCGCAGGCGGACAGCCCCGTTATGAAGCTCGGCCATGGGAGCGTGGCGATGACCATTCCGATGCTGGCGAACCCGAAGGTCCCGAAGTTCAGCACGGACGATATCGCTCCGCTGTCGTTCTCACGCTGGTTGAGGAGGATCCCGAATCCGAACGAACGGGTCATCGTGGGGATCGCCGTACAGGGGATCATCGATGCCAGGAACAGCGCCCAGTGCATGGGTGCGATCAGGGACAGCATCAGGAAGCACAGGAGACCGAGAACCAGGAAAGACCCCACCATGAACAGGTTCCCCCTCCTCTCCCCGATGCGCTTTATCAGGGTGGCCAGCAGGATACCGGCGACCATCGTCGCAGCGAGGCACATGCTGTAGTGGGTGGAGGAGAGTCCGAAGGTCTCCTGGTAGATGTACGATGAGACGGAGACGTACGCGAGGAGGGTCAGGCTGAACACGGTCATCATGACCGCGAACGCGGTGAAGTCCCTGTCGCGCACCAGTGAGACGAGGTTGCCCAGTGATCCGGCGACGGTGCCCCGGTAGCGCTCCAACGGG
>JAZODL010000022.1:0-1680 GCA_045596945.1 Candidatus Methanomethylophilaceae archaeon
GGTACTCGACGAGTGCATCCTGAGCGAGGGGGGTGGGCATCTCCTTACAGACGTTGAGCCTGGAGAGGGGTGTTGCCCTGTAGAGTCCGCTCTCGGGTCCGTCAACAAGTCCCTTGTATCCGGGTTTCCTCAGGTAGGGGAACTTCTCGTAGGACCAGGGCTCGACAGCCTCGGCGATGTTGTCGAGGTAGTCGAATGCATCGTACTTGGCGAACTCTGCACCCTTCTGGTCGACGACCTTGACCTTTCCATCGTGGATCTCGAACTGGTCCTTGTCGTTGACAAGTCCCATGTGGTAGGTCTCGTGGTAGTAGAGGTCGGGGTTGAGGACGATGTCCATGTACTCCTTGTTGGCGTAGACGACGTCCTTGAAGACCTGCAGAGAGGTCTTGGCGAACTCGACCATGCCCTCGGCATAGCCGATGATCTCCTGCTGCTCCTCCTTGCTGACGGCCTTGGAGACTCCACCGGGAACTCCCATGACGGGGTGGGTGGGCTTTCCTCCGATGATGGCCTGGACGAGCTGGGCCTCCTTACGGGTCTTGAGCACTGCGGATCCGAGCTCGAGTCCGACGTGTCCGACGACACCGAGGACGTTCCTCTCGGCTGCAGGTGCTGCGGGTCCGCAGACGAAGTCGGGTGCTGCCAGTGCGTAGAAGTGCGCGATGTGGCTGTGCACGAAGTGTGCGTTGTAGAACGTGTCCCTGATGAGGAACGCGGTCTCGGTGGGCTTCGTGTTGTAACATCCGTCGATCGCCTTGGTTGCGGCCATGTGGTGTGCACCGGGGCACACACCGCAGAGCCTCGCGGTGATCTGGTTGAGCTCTGTGACTTTCCTTCCGATGCAGAATCTCTCGAATCCCCTGAGCTCGGGAACCTGCCAGTAGGCGTTGAGGACGTCTCCCTTGTCGTCGAGGAAGATCTCGATCTTTCCGTGTCCCTCGAGACGGGTGATGGGGTCGACGGTCACGCGCTTCTCGGTGACTTTCTGCTTGTCATCCCAAATGATAGGTGCTGCCATTTACTGACCTCCTTTCTCTGTAACTGCTCTCTTGATCAGGGACTTACCCAGTGTGAATGCGTAGAAGTATCCGAGGGGGTCCTTGATCTGACTCATGATCTCGATGATCTCATCCTCACCGCAGGTGGGGTCCTTGTCGAGAACGGGGAACAGGGATGCGACAGCAGTGAACATGCTAGCTCCGAGCTCCTGGACGTCCGAGGTAGGTCCGTAGCATCCACGGCAGGGCTGACCTGCGCTGGTACACCTTGCGCCGCATCCGCCGACGGTGGCGGGTCCGAGGCAGAGGATTCCCTGGTCCATGAGACAGACGTCGGGCTTGACGTCGACCTCGTGGGGCTCGCAGATCTTGGTGATCCTTGCATTCTCCTTCTTCCTGGAGCACTCCTCGCAGAGGGTCTTGGTGGTGACTCCGATCTGCGTTCCCTTGGGGGGCAGGGCGACACCGTTGTAGACGAAGTCCGCGACGGCCTTCAGCATGTGGCTGATGGTCTCCTGGAGGGGAGGGCATCCGGGAACGGAGTAATCGACATCGATGACCTGGTCGAGTGTCTTGACGACATCGTACAGCACGGGGATGGTGAGCTCTCCCTCAGGTGCCTGGTAGGAGGTCTGGGGGATGACAGGTGCATCTGCGTGGTAGTCTGCCTGGAAGTTTG
>JAZODL010000023.1:0-6959 GCA_045596945.1 Candidatus Methanomethylophilaceae archaeon
TTTGACCCTCCAGAACCTCTCTCCGATGAGGCGTGGCTGTCCGCCGTCGCGACCCCAGGGCAGGGCGTCGGACATGCGGTTGGCCTTCGCCCTCTCGATTATCTTACGGATGTCGTAGTTGTCTATGTTGTATCCCGTGATGACGTCCGGATCCTCCCTGCGTATGAGCTCGGAGAACCCCGTGATGATGTCCCTCTCGCTCCCGGTCAGCGGTTCGCACTCCCTGATGGTGTCGTTCTCGCCGACCACGGCGCATATGGTGTAGATGAAATCGTGCTCTATGCTGTTCTCGATGTCGAAGGACAGGATCCTCAGGCCGGGGTCGAACGACTCCAGGTTCCTGAACGAATCCATCCTGACGATCAGGTCGGTGCCGTACCCGCCCGCGACCTCCTCGCCGGTGACCTCGATGCACGAGCCCATGTCCATGTCGTAGAAGTACCTGTGGTGGAACGAGATGTCGGCTGACAGGACGTCGTAGCCGGCTTTGCGGAACCTGTTCCTGAACTCCGTGGACTTCCACGGACCGTGCAGCTCCACCCTGAGGACGTCGTGCATGGCGGATCTGTACAGCAGTCTGTCCGGTGTGGCCGAGGACACGTCAGGGTCGGCGGTGAGTTCCTCGGCCAGCCCCGGTCTCGGATCGACCACGTGCATGTACGGCCTGTAGCCATATGCCAGTATGGTGATGGACCTCCTGTCGCGTGTCCTCCCGTACAGCTCTATGACGGGCTCGTCGCCGTCCTGTGTGGACGACGCGCTTATCAGTCTGACATCCCAGGTACCCATCTCAATCACTTGTTGGCGACGATCCTTATGACGTCGCCGTCCTGGAGTTCGTAGTCAGCCCCGACGGTGCGTTTGGTGCGTGCGTTGACCGCACGTATGAACTTCTCCCCGAGGTCCGTGTGGATCCTGTATGCCAGGTCCCTCGCCGTGGATCCGCGGGGGAGCAGGAACGCATCGGGAAGGACGCGTCCGAAGTGGTCCGTGAACTTGGTCTCATCCTCGACGGGGTACACGGTGATCAGGTCGAGCATCTTGAACGCGGCGTCCTCGATGCACCTCTGGACGCCGGTTCCGCCGTGCCTGCCCATCTTCTCGGCCATGTAGTCCAGCGCCTTGCGCTGTCCGTCGCTGATGTTCACGCCCTCGCGTATCGAGAATCCGGCATCCCCGGGTGTGTAGTCCACGAGTCCCGCGGCGGACGCCTTCTTCAGTGCGAGTTCGGTCTCAGCCATCGTGGCGATGCACATGTCGTTGACCTCCATGACCCTCTCGATGTTGCCCTCGGGTGCGATGTCCGCCTTGTTCATGGCCGCGATCATCGGTTTGGCTATGCGACGTATTTCGGAGCACAGTTCGAGGAGCAGGTCGTCGTCCCACCTGGTGGGGTCGTCAGGCAACGGTACCGTCCTGAGGGCTTCCTTGACCTGTGCCTCGGATATGTTGAGTCCGGCGAGCCTCTCGTGGAGGATTACCTCGGGCTTGCTGCCCTGCATTTTGGCCTGTCTGGCGATCTTGGAGAACCCGTTCTTGATGATCTCCCTCATCCAGCACTCTATCTCCCTCCTCAGGAACAGGATGTCCTCGGCGGGGTCGTGGGAGCCGGGTTCCCCGGGGTTGCCCTCGATGTCCGTGGATCCGCTGACATCCACCACGTTGATGAGCGCGTCCGCCTGCCTGAGGTCGTCGAGGAACTTGTTGCCGAGTCCCTTGCCCTGCCATGCGTCAGGTACGAGTCCCGCGACATCCAGCAGCTCGACGGGCACCATCCTCGTTCCCTCCACGCACAGCGAGTTGTGGGGGGTGCAGGTGACCCCCAGGTCCCTGCACGGGCACGTGGTGCGCACGTACGCCACGCCCTTGTTCGGTTCAATCGTTGTGAAGGGATAGTTGGCGATCTCGACCGGTGCCATCGTCGCCGCACCGAAGAATGTCGATTTGCCGACGTTCGGTTTCCCTACTATACCTATCTGCATATGATCCAATCACCATGCTGTTACCGAATTAAGTATGTTGCCCAGTTCGTCTGTGGATGCATGTTTATATGTCCCGGTGGTTCCACAGTCCGTGTCCGACAAGCGTTCTTACGAGCTGGGTGTGGCCGACCGCCGCGATCTGAACCGTCTCGAGGAGATGATGGTCGCGGTCGAACTGGAGATCTCCGACATAGACGTGTTCCGCTCCGACGACCGTGCGTACCTGGAGAGGCACCTGGGACAGGAGGGGTACACCCTGAAGGCCGTCTGCGACGGCGTCCTCGCCGCATTCATGCTGGTCCGCTTCCCCGGGGACGCACCGGACAACATGGAACGCAGCATCCGCACCGGGACCCCGTTGGACGACGTGGTCCACATGGAATCGGTGGTCGTGTCGCCCGAGTTCAGGGGCATGGGGATGCAGAGGGCACTGATACACGAGGCCGTCGGGAGGTCCCGGGAGGACGGGTACACGCTCGCCACGGCGACCGTGTCGCCGAGGAACCCGCCCAGTCTGAGGAACTTCGAAGCCGAGGGTTTCACCATCCACGGTACGTATCCCAAGTACGGTTCCGTCAGGCACATCCTCGTGAAGTGGCTCTGATCAGGCGTCCATTCCGGATCTGTTGCGGACGATCGCATCCGCGATCTCGCCTATCTCGACGGGGCGGAGGTTCTCCACCCTCTCGTCCAGGTACGGGACATCGTCACCCGGGAGGACCATCTTCGCCGATTTCAGCGACGTGCCGATCTTCTTCCTGCGGTGGTTGAAGGTGATCTCGGTGACCTTGAAGAACGTCCTCTCGTCGAGGACCTCGAACGGTGCCTTGCGGGGTGTTATGCGGACGAGTGCGGAGTCGACCTTGGGGCGGGGGTTGAACCTGGACGCCGGAACGGTCTCCATGATCTCGCAGTCCGCACGGTAGAACAGGTTGACCGTCAGCCTGGAGTACTCGGGGCTGCCGACGTCGGCCACCATGCGTTCCGCGAACTCCTTCTGGACCATGACGACCGCGTTGCGGAACTCGTGGTCCAGGAGTTTGAAAATGATGGGGGTGGACACGCTGTAGGGGAGGTTGCTGACGAACACGTCGAACGGGGGGAACTCCGCCTTCACGGCATCGGCATGGATCAGGGTGAGTCTGTCCCCGTACGTCTCCGAGATGTATCCGGCCAGGATGTCGTCTATCTCGATGCAGGTGACGTCGTCCGATCTGTCTATGAGGCGGCGGGTCAGGATCCCGAGGCCGGGTCCGACCTCCAGCACCCTGTCGCCCTCGAGGATTCCGGCGTACCCGATGTGCCTGTCGGCCACACGGTCGTCTATCAGGAAGTTCTGTCCCTTGCTCTTCTTGGGGACGATGCCGGTATCGGCGATGAGTCTGCCCGTTTCGTTGTTCATCTGGACACGAAGAGGTAGCGTTTCCTGTCGGGATCCTCGATCTCGAGGCAGATGCGTGCGGTGATGAGCTTCTCGGGGGTCTTGATGCCGGTCCTCTCGGTGAGGTCGGTGAAGTCCTTGAAGTTGCCCTTCTTCCTCTCCTCGAGCACGGCGTTCATGGATTTCTTCCCGAGTCCGGGGAGCTCCTCGAGGAGGTGCTTGCGCATGCTGATGGCCTCTGCCTCGTTGAAGAACCTGATGAACCTATCCTGTTTGGCGAGGACGATGTCGGTGACCGCGTACTCCAGTTCCGCGACGGCGTTGCTGGTGAGGTCGTTGAAGTTGATGCGCCTCTTGACATGGTCGATGACATCGCGCTTCTGGTCGGCGGTGTCCTTCCCGATGAACACCCTGTCGCCGATGGTGATCATGGCGCCCGCCTTGGGCACGAGTTCGAAAAGCTTGAACTCGTCGTCGCCGAGGGCGTAGCACAGGGGCTCCTTCTTGCCGAAGCTTCCCCCGGGTGCGCCCTGCGGCAGATAATCTATGATGTAGGCGTACTCTTCCATCGCGGTCCCTCCGGGCTCAGAGGTACTTCGCCACGATCTCGATGATCTGGTTGATTTTGTCGCTGTCGAGTGTGATCCTCTCCTTGGAGAAGATCGCACGGACATCCTCGGGGTACTTGGGGAGGAGGTCCGCGATCTTGACCGCAACGGCATCAGAAACATCCTCGAGTTCACTGACCTCGGCTATGAGGTCCTTCGTGGACTCGAGTGTGAGGTAGCTGACCGTCTGGGCATGGTCCAGTGCGGCCTTCTGCGAAGTAAGAAGCTCTCTCTTCTCTCCCTCGGCTGCGAGGAGATCCCTCACCTCGGCCAGTGTGACGTACTGCTCAGACATGGTCATCCACCAGTTCAGATTTTGGTCCTTACGAGGTGCTCGGGGCGGGCAACGACCATCTTGGTCTTGTTTCCGTCCTTGACGTTGACTTCGTAGGCGCATCCCCTCTCTCCGACGACGACTCCGGTGAGTCCGTGGAATCTGGAGAAGGGCATTCCCTTGTGTACGCTGGGGTCGATGATGATGTTGACCTTCTCGCCTGCTTCGAAGGTCTGGAGTCCTTTCGTGATGGGTGACAGTCCGCGTGCCCTGACCTTCTTCTTCAGGAGGTTGCGGGTCTTTGTCCTAGTTCCTCTGGATGCCTGCATTGCTTATCCCTTCATTGGTTCTTGATAGTTGATCGCCAATACGTCGAGTGTCTCGACCTTGCACTGCACACCCAGTCTCTCGGAGAAGCTGGGTACGCTCCTGCCCTCGTCACCGGACACGAACTCCTTCACATAGGTCCCCGAGTCGGTCTCGAGCTCGAGATCGAACGAGTCCTCGGTGATCGAGTCCGCCCTTATCCAGTGGACCTTCCTCTTCCTCACGAGGTCCGCACGTCTGTGCTCGACCCTGCGTGGAGTCCTCTGGTCTATATTGGCGTCCTTGAACGATAGGGCTGCGTTAATTACTGCTTCTTTATTAACTTTACCGTCGACGACGACATGTACGCGGTACACCTTGTCGGCGGCGGCCCCCTTGTACCTCTCGACCGCCTCGCGCTGTACGAACCTCAGGCTGTTGTATCCGGCCATGTCGTTGTCGTTCGCCCTCCTCTCGAGTTCGTCGAGGTCGATCTCCCTGATACGGGGGTTGCTGATCTCGAGGACGAACGGCCTCCCGTCGCCGAGCATGCACGCGTCGATGTCCTCGCGACCCATCCCGTGGAAGAAGTGCTCCTTCCCGTCGGCCATCTCCAGGGCTATGTCCCCTATGATCTCCTGGACCGAGGTGGGGTACATCTTGCCAGCTCCGTGGCAGTGGTCGCACCCCTTGCCGTGGCAGACCCTGCAGGGCCATATCGTCTGGGGTATCTCCCTGCTGTACTTGGTGTAGCGTCCCGCGATGAATATGGGGGCGATGTCCAGGGTGACGTCCGCGAAGCGTGTGTCAACGCATGCGACGACCTGGGGCGTCTTGAACTCGACGGGGCGGTGGATCATGGGGAGTGCGATCTTGCCTATCTCGCGGTTGAGCTCCGCCTTGATACCCTCGGAGTCCTCCAGGCTGTACCTCTCCTTGAGCTCCTTCTCCCTCGCGACTACCTCGGGTTCCACACGGGTCCCGATGAGGAAGTTGGACGACTCCACCTCGTTGATCCTCTCGGCGGCCGCCTCGGCGAACCTGCCGAGCATGTCGAAGACGTTCTCGCAGAGGGGGCAGAAATCGTCGGCGGGGGCATCGGTGCCCTCGTCCTCCAGCGCCTCGCGTATCAGGCGCCCCCTCTCGTCGTTGGTCATCCCGCTCCCGAGCTTCCCGAACATGCGTCCGAGGCAGTGGTCGCAGAGTCCCGAGAGCGCGAGCTCGCGGGCGGTGTCGATGTTGTCCGAAATCCAGCTCTCCATGGTCATCACTCAGAGGTCGAATCCCATCTCGGCTATCCTGAGCCTGGGGCGCTGGCTCTCGAGGTAGTGGTACACGGTCGCGTGCTCGCTCCCGTTGAGGATGAGCTCCACGGCGTGCTTCGCGACGGGGAGGCTTATGGAGTTGCCGATGAGTCCGACGGTGTTGCCGTAGATGATCATGTCGCACCCGGTCAGGTCCTCTATGATCCTGCGTGTCTTGCCGTCCCTCCCGATCAGGCGCCCCCTCACGCGGGTCGCCGCGCCGGAGCGGTCCCCGACGAACTCCTTGAGGTCTATGAGCTCGAAGTACTCGTCGTCGTCGAAGAGCCTCATGGCCTTCTCAGGGTTGAACCCCCTGCCCACGGCCTTGATGACATCGAGTATCTTCAGTGCCATGATGGGGTCCTCGAGCTCCACGTCGTCGTGGACGATCACCTCTCCCTCCTCGGTGTCTATGTCCAGCTTTATGCCGGAAATCCTCTGGAGCGTCTTCTTGGTCTCACCGTTCTTCCCGATGAGCGTGCCCACCCTGTCGGCGGGTATTCTGATGGATCTCATTCTTCATCGTCTCCGTCGTCTTCTTCGCTCCCGTTGAGCGTCTCCTCGAGGATGGTGGCGTCGTCGATCACATCCGCCCCCCTGTTCCTGAAGAACCTGTTAATGTTGCGAATGTCCCTCTCGAGGAGTTCCTTCGCGTTGTAGTGGTCGGCGGTCATGGCCTGTCCGACATCTATCATGATGGGCTGTCCGTCCTGCATGAGTATGTTGTACTCGCTGAGGTCCCCGTGGACGAGGTGCGCCTCCTGCCACCCGTCGATGATGAAGGATACGACCTCGTCGTACGTCTCGGTCGGCTCCTCCAGGACGACATCCCTGAGCTGGGGTGCCGGGCCGTTCTCGTCGCCTATGAACTCCATCAGGAGGCAGTTCTTGTCGAAGGTTATGGGCTCGGGCACGGGTATCCCCGCCTCGCTGTACCTGACCATGTTCCTGAACTCCTTGTTGACCCAGGCGTAGATCATCTTCCAGCGGTTGCCTGTCACGCCCCTGAACCTGGGGTCGCCCTCCACGTACTTCGCGACCCTCTTGAACGTCGATGTGGACGTCCTGAAGATTTTGAGGGCCATGGCCTCACCGTCCTCGTCC
>JAZODL010000024.1:0-2002 GCA_045596945.1 Candidatus Methanomethylophilaceae archaeon
ATGCGAGGTCGAGGGCGATGTTCCCGTTGACCTTCCCGACGACCTTGACGGCGGCGGACTTGTCGGCGGTTCCGGTGAACGCGACGTCCCCGAGCGCGAGGTCGGTGGCGAACGCGTTGATGATCATCTCCATGTAGTCCGCGGTCGCGATCTTGGGTGCCGCGACGGACACGGGCTCGACGTAGTACATGACCTGTCCCTTGGTGGTGATGCTGTAGTACGCACCGACGATCTTGTCGTCGAGGTCGATCGCGAGGTTGGATCTGACGGTTCCCTCGAGTGCGAGCGCTCCGGCCTCGAGGACGAGTCCGGTCGAGGAGGTGCCCTCGGGCTGGAGGACGAGGTCGCTGTTGTTGAGGTACAGCGTTCCCTGGACGGTGAGGGTCGCGTCGTTGCCGACAGTGACCTTCTTGGTCTTGGTGTCCACGGTGACGCCTGCGGGGATGGTCGCATCCTTGGAGATCTTGGTCTCGTTGCTGAGCTCGATTGTGTCTCCGGACTGTGCGGTCGCCAGTGCCTTGACGAGGTTGGTGTAGGTGACGGTGTTCTCACCGGAGATCTTCACCTCGCTGGTGATGGTTCCGGGTGCCTTGGTTCCCTTGAGGTCCTCGATGACGAGGGTTCCGTTCACAAGGATTCCCTTGGTTCCCTTGTATGTCGCATAGCCGTTGGAGAGCACATCGTTGTCAAGTGTTCCCATATCATTCTTGAGTTTTGATCCGGCCACCATCGTGACTGTGACATCGTCCTTCACAACGAGGCTTCCGTTCTGGTTGTCGAGTGTAGTTCCACTGGGCACCGCGACGTCGGAACCGACGACCACGAGACCGAGGATGTCGATCTCCTTGACTGCTGCCTCGACGGCTGCGGCGAGTGTGGTGTAGTAGTACATGTCGGGCTCGGAGGAGACGCCATCCACCTTGTAGAACACTGCGTTGATCGTCGCACCGGCGTAGGTGATCTCGCTGTCGTTTCCGGAGACGGATCCGGTGACGTTCAGTGTTCCTCCGGTCTTGACCATCATCTGTCCGTTGTACCCATCTTCCTTGGTCGTGTACGCGATGGTTCCGGAGACGTCCATCTTTCCGTTGATGTAGAGAGCGACGTCCTTGGAGAGCGAGAGCTCGCCTTCGACAGCGGTCTCTGCGTTGGTCTCGATGTTGATCACGGGTTTGGCATCGGTCACCTCGGTGGAACCGGTGACGGTTCCGCTGAGGACAAGCTGCCTGTAGTACTTGGTCTTGGACGCTGTGGAGTTCACATCATCCTTGACGACCTCGATACCGACGACGAGTCCCTCAATGGAGTCCTGGGATCCCATGTAAGCGATCACCTGGGAGGCCTTCACAGCAGGGGTACTCTCATCTTCATCATCGGTGAATGTCTTGGTACCCTCCTTGTACATCATGTCGGAAACGGTCACAATGTTTCCACTATCGTCGGTGCTGGTGAGTCCGTCGAAGGTAACGGTGGCTTCGGAGGATGTGAGGTATATCAGGACGTTGTGGTCCGTCATTCCGGAGAGCACAATGGATCCGGCGTTGAGGATCATGGGCGTGCCCTGTTCGAAAGTGTTGGTGGCATCGTACTTCAGTGTACTGGTGCCGACACCCTGATCGTTGAAGATCAACTGACCTTCCATGTCGACAGTTCCGTTGTTGACGAGGTTGCCGTTGACGGCGAACTCAGCATCTCCCTCGACGGTGATCGTTCCGTTGTTGGTGACGGTTCCGGACACGATGTTCATGACCCATCCGGATTTGGTTGCATCGGTGGCGTCTTCATCGAAGGTCAGGATGATGTCCCCATCGTTGATGAGCTCCGCGTCGATCACGAGGAAGGCTCCCTCGAAACCTTTCTCATAGGTGTCAGTGAAACCATCGCCGTCCTGGTCAATGTAATCAGCGTATCCCCTTGATTCGACGATTATGGTTCCCTCGTTGACGATCTTCCCGGTGGAGGACTGGACGATCAGCTTGGCGCCGTCCTCTACGGTGACGGT
>JAZODL010000025.1:0-17429 GCA_045596945.1 Candidatus Methanomethylophilaceae archaeon
TCTTGAATTCGGAGAGGTATGCAGAGAATCCGTCGTAATCGTAGTTCCTTTCGAAGTCATTGAGGAAGGACTGTGCGAAGAAATCGGAGATCTCCTCGGAGTGGATGACCACGCAGGCCTCCCTGTTGTCGTTGACGGAACCCGGTGTCCAGTTGATGGAGCTGACCCAGACGGAATCGTCGCAGATCAGACCCTTGTTGTGGACCTTGGGGGTACCCATGTACGCGGCATCCACAAGAGTCTGGCTGTTGATGTTGAAGACCTTCTGATCGTATCCTGAACCAGTGGTGCTGAGGATGAACTTGGCCTCCACGCCCTCGACGGCCCTCTGATGCATCATCATGATGGGGGAGTCGGGTTCGAGTCTCTCGTAGGAGCTGGAGAGGCTCTGGTTCTGGGCGTAGACCCTCTCCTCTGCGTTGGAGATGTAGTACTCTATGGCATCGTAGGATGTGTCGTTGGAGAGGACGGGAGAGATCTGGACATCCTCGTATTTGGTGAACGTCGCAGTGGTGTCGTATCCCCTGTACTCGAGTGTGGCGGGTTTTGATGTGTCGTAGATGTCGATGAAGTCCTTGACATCGCCGTATGCCTTGGAGTAGTCCATGTCGAACACTGCCTTCATGTACGCAGCGTAATCCTCGCTCTCTACCACGGCACCCCATCCGCGGTTCCCATCATCGGAACCGGAGTAGGGTTTGTCGTCGAGGCTCCCGTTGCAGTTGTCGGTGGTCCAGTTCTCGGAACCTATGACCGTGGTGTGTCCGTCTATGATGGCGTACTTGGCATGCATGTAGCTGTACCTGTCGTTTCCGTCACCAGCGATATCGCCGATGATCCTGATTTCGGCACCGGCATCGTACAGGGCACGGAGTTTGGGGACGTTGTAGGTCCAGGAGTGGTAGTCTTTCTGTTGGCATCCGTCGATGAGGACCGTGATCTCTACACCCCTCTTCTCGAGCTCGATCAGGAATGCGAACATGTTGGCGCTGCTGATCTCGTAGACCCCTATGTATACCTCCTCCTTGGCGGAGTCGAGGGCCTGGTAGATGGGGATACCTCCGCTCTCGGGGAACAGGAATGGTGTGACGTCTGCAGTGAACTTGAGTTCTGGATCGAAGGTGTAGTTCGTCCTGCCGGGGACGAAGGAGAACCAATCCTCGTTGGAATCGGAGTCGAAGGACCCCTGCCTCATCACATGGTAGCTCTTTTGGAGTGAGAAAGAATCCCCTGTCCAAAGCGAAGCATTCGAGATATCGGTGTTGCCGTAGCAGAACGCATCGATGATGGTTCCCTGTGCATTGAATAGATAGACATCGTCACCTGCGTTGGCGAGGTTGAAGCTTTTCTCGGATTTGATTCCGTTGGTTCCGATTTTGAAGGTGTTTTCGCGGTTTGTGAACTCGTTAGTGTCATCGATGGATTTGGCGACGGTAATCCTCTCGCCTGATCCGAGGGACAGGGATTTGGTGAATCTGATCACACCCTCCTTGCTCAGATCGGGGTCGTCGGACACGTAGTATCCCTCGAGATCGATCGTCTTGCCGCTGTAGTTGTAGAGCGAGAAACCCTCCACGTCATCCATCCTGGGATTGATCTCGTAGAGGAGGACTCCGTTGGCATCACCGATGGCATCGGATCCCTGGTCGGCGGCACCGAGCGGGACGGTGCAGCAGATCATTGCGAGGACCGTGATGCATACCAGTGTTTTCCTGAGCGCATCCATGGGGATGAATGGGATTGGAGGATAAAAACGATTGCCATTCGTAGATATGTCGACGGATTTCGTAGAACGAAATCGTATGTCCGGCAGGGTACGTTTTATCCTTTCGTACCGCAATCGGGATTGTACGGGGGGTGGATATGGATGGGTTCCGAGGACAATGTTTCCGTTCTGCTGGGTGATCCCAGGAAGGCCATCCGCTCGATGGTCGTCCCGCTCCTGGTCTCGTTGCTGGTCGTGGAGGTCAACACCATGGCCGACAGGGCGTGGTGCTCCGGTCTCGGTCCAGATGCCCTCGCGGCGATAGCCGTGGTGACGCCGATATACATGGTGATCACCGGCCTCGGCAATGGACTCGGCGTGGGTGCCGCCTCCATGGTCGCCAGGAGGATAGGTGCCGGGGACAGTGCCTCCGCGCAGGTCTGTGTCCGTCAGGCGATGCTGTTCGCCATCGTGTTCGGACTGGTGCTGACCCCGGTGCTGTACCTCTCCGTGGGACCGGTACTGGATGTGATCGGCTCGCCGGACATCAACGGCCTGGCGGCCGAGTACATGGGCACCGTCGTCCTGTCGTCGACGGTGTTCATCGTGAGCGGTGCGATGGCCGGTCTCCTGCGCGGGGAGGGCGGGGCGCGCATGGCCACGTGGATGGTCTCCCTCACCGCCGTGTGCAACATCCTCCTCGATCCCGTGCTCATCTACGGCTTCGGCATGGGCGTCACCGGTGCAGCCGTGGCCACATCGGTGTCGACGCTGCTGTCCATAGCGTTCGGGCTCTACCTGTACGGTTCCCGCATGACGTACCTCCGCATGGACATGCGCGGAGGGGTCGATGGGACCCAGATGCGCGCGGTGCTCTCCATGGGGGTCCCCCAGATGATGGAGTACACCGTGATGTACGCCATGAACATCGTGCTGAACTACCTGGTGCTGTACTGCGCCGGATCGGAGGGCCTGACCGTGTACTCCGTGCCGAACCTCATAGTGGGCTTCGCGGTGATACCCGCCATGGCGATAGGTTCGTCCCTGGTTCCCGTGGCGTCCTCGGCGTACGGTCAGGGCGACATGGGGAGGATAGCGGACGCGTACCGGTACTCCCTGACGGTCGCCCTCGCATCGACCGCGGCCATCGCCCTGGTCGCGATGCTCCTGCCGGAGCAGCTGCTGTTCGTGTTCACGTACTCCCCGGAGACCGAGGCCCTGAGGCCCATGATGGCCGAGGCCCTGAGGATATACGCCCTGTACATACCGCTCTTCGCGCTCATACCGGTGGGGTCGAGCCTCCTCCAGGCGCTGGGGAGGCCCAACCGCTCCGTGGTCCTGGCCGTGGTCAGGAACCTGATCCTGATAGCGCTCTACGCCGTGGCCGCCCAGCATTCCCTGTACTGGATATACTGGGCGGTGGTGGTCGGAGAGCTGGTCGGCGGTCTGATGATGTACATCGTCGCCGGACGCACCTTCGCCGCCGTGAGGGGGAGCGGACCCCCCGCATCAGGGTGATCGGCACCTCCTCTCGCGGCGGAAGCAGAGGAACCAGTCTAGGCAGTACTGGTTGGGGTCCTTCGACTCCATGCGTTCCTTCGCGGTCCCGCAGGAACCCGCGGTGGGGACTATGACGTCGTCCCCGGGTTTCCAATCGGCGGGGGTGGCGCAGTTGTCCTTGTCGGCTTTCTGGAGCGCCTGGATGGCCCTCTTGATCTCCTGTATGTTCCTGCCCAGGGACATGGGGTAGTGGATGATGGCCCTGATCCTGCCGTTGGGTCCGATGATGAAGACGGACCTGACCGTCTGCGTGTTGGACTGTCCGGGATGGAGCATGCCGTACCTCCTGGCGATGTCCATCGTTATGTCCTCGATCAGGGGGAACGTCACCTCCACGTTCCTCATGCCCTTCCACTCGAGCTCCTGTATCCTCCTGAGCCACGCTATGTGCGCGTACAGGGAGTCGATGGAGAGTCCGACCAGTTCGGTGTTCATCCCCCTGAACTCCTCGATCATGGACGCGAAGGTCATGAACTCGGTGGTGCACACGGGTGTGAAGTCGGCGGGGTGGGAGAACAGGACGACCCACTTCCCCCTGAAGTCCTTGGGGAACTCGACCTCCCCCTGCGTGGTCACGGCCCTGAAGGACGGCGCCTCGTCGCCGATTGTCGGTGTCCTGCAACGTTCCTCTGGTATGCTGTTGGGATCCATTTCGAAACCTCGGCCTAGGATCGGCCGGGGGTGTAATCAGCGATTCCGCGAACATGTGCGGACGTTCGGGGAGTGTGTAGAACGGATGTGAGTTCCCCGTGGGTCGCCCCACGGGTGCTTCACGGTTTCAGATGTGTTTGATGAGGTCCCTGATGACGGACTCGGGATCGGACGCCTTCACGACTCCGGATGCCAGGAGGACGCCCTCGGCGCCGAGTTCCACGGCGGTCCTCACGTCCTCGCCGTTCTTGACACCGGCTCCGCAGAGGACCTTGATCCCCGCGTCGACGGCCTTCACTGCCTCGACGGTTCCGGAGACGATGCCAGGGTTCGCGGTGGTGACGGACACGTCGCCCCCGATGAGCTCGGGGGGCTCCACCGCTATGAAGTCGGGGGAGGACGCGGCGAGTTCCGCGGCGATGCCGACTGTGTCGGCGCAGACGCAGGTGCAGAGGCCGAGGTCGTGGCACATGTCCACGCAGGTCCCCACGTCGGAGGCGGGCTGCTTGTGCTCCGAGTGGTTGATCAGGGAGCCGAAGGCACCGGTCGCCTTCACGAGGGCGGGGGTGGTGAACCCCGTTCCGGATCCGGGTTTCCTGGGGTCGACGTTCTGGGAGAACACGGGGATGTCAACGGCCTCGGTCACACGGGAGAGCTCCACCATGGGGGGACACACCGCGATGCCGACACCGGACTCCTCCGCCACCCTCTGGCAGATCCTGGAGAGGTCGAGGGCGCGGACGCCCTCGACCTCGGTGTAGACCTTGTAGTTTATGATGACCGCAGGGGTCCTCATGGATGCCAAACGGACCACCCGCTCACTCGACGTCCTTGTCGAGCTTGCACTCGTCGCCTGCGGGGGCGTCGTCGAGGTCGACGAACCTGGAGGTCAGGTCCTTGAGGACCTCGGGCCTGGAGGTGTACTCCATCTCCTCGGGTCCGAGCACGGCGGGCATGAAGGGTCCCTGCGTCCTCATGAACCTGCTCGCCTTGATGGCGTTCATGCGGGCGAGGTCCCAGGTGCTTCCCTTGAAGAAGTCCACGGGGCAGTGGTTGCCGCCCTTGGAGTCCATGGGCTCGAGTCCCTGGAGCTTTCCGTCGTTGAGCTGGAATCCGAGACAGCAGATTCTCGGGGGTCCGTCGAAGTAGACGGGGTCGGACTCCTCGGGGGAGCAGGGGTAGAACGCACCGTAGTGGGATCCCCTCATCCATCCCGCGACGAGCATGGTGGTGTTCATGAAGGGCTGGAGGTACTCCCCGACGGAGGGGAGACCGCTCTGGGCACGGCAGATGCAGACGGGGTCGTCCTTTCCGATGTACTTGCCTGCCGTGAGGTTGAGCTTGTCGGTGGAGACGACCGCCGCGGGACCGATTCCGGCCCTGGAGTGGACCCTCTTGATGGCGTACCTGGTGGTGTCTCCCAGGAGGCTCAGGATGCTGAGGGTCTCCTCGGGGGAGCTCATGGTGACCATCTTGTTGGCCATGACGTCCTGGATCTCGACGTCGAATCCCTTCTTGGCCCTGGCGTCGATGACGAGGCCGGTGGTGGTGAAGGGGTCGAGGAAGATCTTGGAGAGGGGCAGGGAGTACGCGGAGGGCTCGGTCTTGTCCGCGATGAAGAACATGAGGGGCTCGGATCCCCTCTCGACGAAGGACATCTCGGCGGAGCCGGGTCCGGCGCCCTTGATGTTGCCGGAGAACGCGTCGGTGAGGATGTCCTGTCCGGCGGCGTACAGCTTCATGGACTTGGCGAGCTTCGCGGCCTTCTGGAAGCACTCCCAGGCGGTCCCGTGGACGTCGCTGTTGTTCTCGCCCTTGTAGTGGGTCATGAAGAGGTTGATGTCGTCACCGACACGGGTGACGTAGAAGTCCTCGATGATTCCCTGCTTCTGCGCGTCGGTGAGGATCTCCTTGCTGGCCTCCATCATGGAGGGGTGGGGTCTGGAGTGTCCGACGACGGAACCGACGTCGGCTTTGATGACTGAAACCGTGACTTTCTCTGCAGACATGAGTATACACCATATCCTTTTGGTTTCCCTAACGTTCGGACATATAATAAAAGATTGGTGACACGGCGGCGGATGCATCCAGCGGGGACGGTGCCGGCGGTCCACCGTGGTTTTATCTACGGTACCGCCGATGACCGTGCGATACCATGGAAGGGACAATGAAACTCGTCCTCCTCCGCCACGGGGAGAGCGTTTGGAACAAGGAGAACCTGTTCACGGGTTGGACGGACGTCGACCTGTCGGAAACCGGCAGGGCCGAGGCCCACGCAGCCGGCAGGATCCTCCGGGACGAGGGTTTCGACTTTGACATCTGCTACACATCCTACCTGAAGCGCGCCATCCGCACGCTGAACATCGCCCTCGAGGAGATGGACCTGGACTGGATCCCGGTCGTCAAGACCTGGAGGCTCAACGAGCGCCACTACGGTGCGCTCCAGGGCCTCAACAAGTCCGAGACCGCCGCCAAGTACGGGGAGGACCAGGTGAAGGTGTGGAGGAGGTCCTACGACACCCCTCCGCCGGAACTCGATGCGGACGACGTCAGGAACCCCGCGCTGCAGCATCAGTACAGGGGCGTCGACCCCGACTGCCTGCCGCTCACCGAGAGCCTGAAGGACACCATCGCACGTGCCGTCCCGTACTTCGAGTCGGAGATCAAGCCCAGGATGCTCGCGGGTGAGAGGGTGGTCATCGCCGCCCACGGGAACTCGCTCCGTGCGCTCGTCAAGGTTTTCGAGGGACTCTCCGAGGAGGAGATCGTCGGGGTCAACATCCCCACCGGTGTGCCCCTCGTCTACGAGTTCGACACGGACTTCAACGTCGTCTCCAAGAGGTACCTCGGCGACCAGGAGGCCATCAGCGCCAAGATGGACGCCGTCGCCAACCAGGGCCGCAAGGCCTGATGCCCACGACCCGTCCCGCTTCCTTGCGGGACGGGGAAACAACTTCGACGGACCGGTTCACTCGCAGTTCTCGAACTGGCTGTCGTAGAGCTCCCTGTAGAACCCGCCCAGTGCCAGCAGCTCCTCGTGGGTGCCCTTCTCCACGATGTCGCCGTCCCTCACCACGAGGATGACGTCGGAGTCCCTTATGGTGGAGAGCCTGTGGGCGATGACGAAGGACGTCCTGCCCTCCGTGAGGCGCGCCATGGCCTCCTGTATGGTCCTCTCCGTGCGTGTGTCGACGGAGCTGGTCGCCTCGTCCATGATCACCATGGGGGCGTCCCTGACGATGGCGCGTGCGATGGTGATCTGCTGCCTCTGGCCCATGGACAGCCCCGAGCCGTTGCCTATGACGGTGTCGTATCCGTCGGGGAGGGTCGACACGAACCGGTCGATGCCCACGGCCCTGGCCGCGTCCTCTATGGCGGAGCGGGGCGCGTCGGTCCTGGTGAAGGCCATGTTCTCCGCCACGGTGCCGTCGAACAGCCAGGAGTCCTGCAGGACCATGGAGAACAGCCCGCGGAGCTGGGACCTGGACAGACGCGATATCGGGGTGCCGTCGATGAGTATCTCGCCGTCGTCCACCTCGTAGAACCTCATCAGGAGGTTGGCGATGGTGGTCTTCCCCGATCCGGTGGGTCCGACTATGGCCACCTTGGAACCGGCCTCGACCACGAGGTCCAGGCCGTGGATGACCTCCCTCCCGGGTGTGTAGCCGAACCTCACGCCCCTGAACTCCACGCGGCCCCCCTCGAACACGAAGTCGGGGTCGTCGGGCTGGTCGGACATCTCGGGCTCGTCCAGGAACTCGAACACACGCTCGGACGCGGACACGACGGACTGTATCTGGGCGGTGGAGTCGGATATCTGGACTATGGGGTGTGTGAACTGGCGGATGTACACGATGAACGCCACGATGACGCCGTAGCCTATCGTGCCCTCCAGGACCATCGCCGATCCCACGACGCAGACGATGACGTAGCCAAGGTTCCCGATGAAGCCCATCATCTGGGGCATCATGCCGGTGATGAACCTGGCCCTGAACCCGCTCTCGAAGAGGCTGTCGTTGATGTCGGAGAACCTCGAGGCGGTCTCGGCGGTGTTGTTGTACATCCTGACGATGTCGTGACCGTGGTAGACCTCCTCGACGAGGGTGTTCATTGACCCCAGGTCCCTCTGCTGGGCCCTGAAGAACCTCTGGGTCCGGCGGGTGAACGTGAAGAGCACGAAGAACCCGATGGTGGCCGGGATCACCGCCACGACCGCGAGCCTCCACTCCGTGTAGAGCATCATGACCAGGGACCCGACGAGCATCGTGACCGCGATTATCAGGTGGTTGATGCTGTTCCCGCAGGAGCTGCTCACGGTGTCACTGTCGTTGGTCATGCGGCTCATGACGTCCCCGGTCTCCCTGGAGTCCAGGAACCCGATGGGGAGGCGGTCCAGCTTGCCGGCCAGGTCCCTGCGCATCATCGCGCCGATCCTCTCTGATGTGGTCATGATGAGGTACTGCTCCACCGTGGAGAACAGCATTCCCGCGGCGTAGATCGCCACGAGCATCAGGCAGAGCCTGGTGACGTACCCCATCTCCAACGGGATCCCCTGCATGATGTCCGCGGAGAGCGCGTCGGTGATGCGGGCCAGCACCTGCGGTCCGATCAGAGACATCACGGCCGCCAGGACCGAGAAGACGAGGCCCAGGGCTATGCCGCGTCTCATCGGACCCATGTAGGAGACGAGCTCCCTGAAGGAGCCCATGAGGTCCTTCGGTTTCTCCATCTTGGTCCAGCGAGGTCCAGGCGGTGCCATCAGAGGTCACCCCCGGCCATCTGGGACTCGGCCATGTCCCTGTAGACGTCGCAGCTAGACAGGAGCTCCTCGTGGGTGCCCATCCCCACCACCCTGCCCATGTCCAGGACCATGATGCGGTCGGCATCCGCGATGGAGCTGATCTTCTGCGAGATGATTATCGTGGTCGACCCGGCGGTCTCCCTCCTGAGGTTCTCCCTGAGCATGCGGTCGGTCCTCGAGTCGAGTGCGGAGAACGTGTCGTCGAAGATGTAGAGGTCGGGCGACCTGCAGACCGCGCGTGCGATGCAGATGCGCTGCTTCTGCCCGCCGGAGACGTTGCGCCCGTGCTGGGAGATGTGGGAGTCCAGCCCCTCGGGCATGGCCTCCACGAAGTCCAGGGCCTGTGCCACCGAGAGCGCCCTGCGGACGGATCCGTCGGAGGGGTCGGAACCCTCCCCGTAGGCCACGTTGTACCTGACGGAACCGGAGAATATGACGGCCCTCTGGGGGACGTACCCCATCCTGGAGTGGAGGTCCCACTGCCTGAGGTCCCTGACGTCCGTCTCGTCCACCCTGACGGAGCCGGAGGAGGCGTCGTACATCCTGGTGACGAGTGCGGCGACCGTGCTCTTGCCGGATCCGGTGGGTCCGACCACGGCGAAGGTCTCACCGGGTTCCACCGAGAAGGACATACCGGAGATCACCGGTGCGGTGCAGCCGGGGTACGTGAAGGAGACATCCTCGAACCTCACGGAGCACCCGGCACCTGTGGGACCGGTGCGGGCGGAGCCGTCGGCGACCGACGGCCTGTGGGAGATGACCTCCTCTATGCGGGATGCGGAGACCATGGCGCGGGGCATGCCCTTGACGATTCCCGAGAGCATCATGATCGACGTGATGACCTGTCCGGCGTAGGATGAGAACACGATCATGTCCGAGAACAGGACCACCTTGTCCATGTGGTCGGGGGAGGACATGATCAGACCGGCGCCGATCCAGTAGATGGCGAGGGTCAGGAAGTTGAGCATGGAGGACGAGATCGGGTGCAGCGGGGAGAGGATGAGCGACGACCTGACGTTGTTCTGCAGGAGCTCTTCGTTTGCGCGGGTGAACTTGCCGTTCTGGAGCCCCTCGGCGTTGTACGCCCTGATGACGCGGGCGCCCTCCACGTTCTCCCTGGTGGACCTGTTGATCCCGTCGATCAGCCACTGTATCCTCCGGGCGTAGGGCATGTTCCTGCTGAGCAGTAGGAACAGGATGACGACGAGGACGATGACTGCGACCCCCGTGGCGAGGGTCCACTCGAAGGACCCGCCGCTGATCTTGACGACCGCCCACACGGAGATGAGCGGGGCCTTGACGATGATGACCAGCCCCCTCGCGATGAACTGCATGAGGTTGTAGACGTCGTTGGTCGAGCGGGTGATGAGGCTGGAGGCGGAGAAGGAGTCCATGTCCTCCTTCGAGAAGGACTGCACCCCCTCGAACTGCAGTCTGCGGAGGTTGCGGGCGAGCGATGCGGCGATGTTCGCCGCGAGGGCGCCGGCCGTGAGGGACGCGAGGAGTCCGAGGAACGCACATGCGAGCATCCTGACCCCCTCCTCGGCGATGATGTCCGAGGGCATCCCCAGCTGTATCTTCTCCGTTATCGAACTCATGTACTCGGGGATCCTCAGATCGAGGAACACCTGCACGACCACCGCCGCCACGCACAGGGCGACCAGAAACCACTCCCTCCTCCCGAGGTATCTCAATATCAACTCTACCGTATGAAATCACGATTGAACATGGATAAAAACATGTCCTCGGCATTGGATGGGTTGGTGACAACATGCAGTCCCCGTACATTTTGAATGTAAATTGTGTCCATATAATGCCGACATACGGGGGGAGGGTATATCGCGTGTTAGGTGTTGGATGGGTGCGGTCCCCGCCGCCAGGGTCCCATTCGCTCCGATAACCACCAATTCTAGTAACCTTGAAGTTGGATGATTCATCCGACTTACGATTTCAATGTCCATGAACATGAATCAGATAGTTGCGGTGGCCGCTGTGGCCATCATCATCGTGGCGGGGGCGGCGTTCTTCCTCGTCGGCGGGGAGGAGGAGACCTCCACCTACGACGAGGGCGACATCGTCATCACCACCAACGTGCAGGACAAGGGCCAGATCCAGCAGGTGTTCAGCGAGGCACCCGAGAGGATCGTGGCCGGGAACAACACGGTCCTCGAGATGCTCCTCTACTTCGGACTCGGGGACAGGATCGTCGGGGTCTACTACGACGAGGACGTCATATGGGACCAGGAGCCCGTGAAGAGCGAGTACGAGAAGCTAATCGACAGGCTCGACCCCAAGCACCACTCCACCGGACTCCTCTCGCAGGCGGTCATCACCGAGCTCCAGCCCGACCTCATCATGGGCTACAAGAGCAGCTTCGGCGAGGGCAAGTGGGCGGTAGGTTCAACCGACTACTGGAACAGGATGGGATGCAACGTCTGGTCCCTGAACACCCAGGCCGGTGATGCCACCGTCGAGGGAATGGCCAGGGACTACGCCGATTTCGGACTCGTCTTCGATGTCAAGGAGAAGACCGACAGCTACATGGAGAAGTACAACGCGGCACTCGCGAAGGCGGGGGACTCCGGAAAGACCGCGGCGGTCCTAGAGTACAGGGGCGATGACAAGGGATTCAGCGCATACGGTGACAAGTCCTTCATCGGACAGGAGCTCATCGCATGCGGCGGAGAGAACAAGTTCGCAGCCGGCGGAACGGTCGGACTCGACGTGTTCGTCGACTCCACCGACCTGGAGGCACTCGTCCTGATATCCTTCGGTTCCAACGGGACCCCCGAGGAGGTCGCAGAGAAGATCAAGGCCAACCCCAACTACCAGTACATCCCAGCTGTGAAGAACGGCAACATCTACGCCATCGGACTCTCCGAGACCTACGGCGGGGTGCGTGCACTGACCACGGTCGAGGGAATGGTGGATATCCTCGGTTGACCGCAAACCCCTTCCCGTCCTTTTTCTGATACGAAGTGGTAAGATGAGAGGTCTCGAAGGTCTTTCCACCGTCGGCATCCTGGTGCTCCTGTCGGTGGTCCTGATTGTCTCGGTGACGATGGCGGTGTTCATCGGTGCCGTGTCGATACCGTTCACCGAGGTCGTGCAGATCCTGATCTACAAGGTCACGGGGTTGCAAGTCGGTGATTTCCAGTCGATTCCGCCGACGCACATCGTCATAGTGTGGGAGCTCTACGCACCGCGCGCCCTGTTGGGGGTCATCGTCGGCGTGTCGCTCGCCCTGGCGGGCGTGGTGATGCAGGCGATGGTGCAGAACCCGTTGGCTGACCCGTACATCCTGGGGATATCCTCCGGTGCGTCACTCGGTGCGACCTTCGCCTTCCTCATGGGGGCGGGAGCCCTCGGAGGCGCCCTCGCGGACCTAGGCGTGTCCTTCTGGGCGTTCGTCGGTGCGCTGGGCGCATCCTTCGCGGTGTTCACCCTCTCCGCCATGGGCGGGAAGATGACGACCACCCGTCTGATACTGTCGGGTACGATCATAGCATCCATCTGCGGTGCGTTCTCCAACCTGATAGTGTACCTGGCGCCCAGCGACAGCGGGATAAAGAGCCTGACGTTCTGGATGATGGGAAGCCTCAGCACCGAGGGTTTCGACGGACTCATCCTCCCGGCGGCGATACTGGCGATATGCCTCGTGTTCTTCCTCACGCAGATGAGGCCGCTCAACGCCATGCTAATGGGCGACGAGGCGGCGACCACCCTGGGTGTCGACCTGTCGACGCTGAGGAAGGTGTACATCCTCCTCACCGCGGTGCTGATCGCCGTGATGGTGAGCAACTGCGGTATGATAGGGTTCGTCGGACTGGTCATACCCCACATAGCGAGGGCGCTGGTGGGGACGAACCACTGGAAGCTCATGCCGGTGGCATGCCTGCTGGGCGGAGCGTTCCTGGTCGTGGCCGACATAGTCGCCAGGTCGCTGACGACCTCCGAGATCCCGATAGGTATAATCACAGCCATCGTCGGTACCCCGGTGTTCGCATACATCATGATCAGGAAATCGTACGGTTTCGGGAGCAGGGATTGACATGATCACCGCTGACGAGCTGTGCGTGTCGATCGGGAGGAAGCGCATCGTCGACCACGCGTCGATCCATGTCGACGAGGGGGAGCTGGTGGGTCTGATCGGTCCCAACGGGAGCGGCAAGTCCACCATGCTCAAGGCGATCTACAGGACCCTGGAGCCAGAGAGCGGGTCGATCACCGTGAACGGCGTGATGCTGAGGGATGCGTCACTGCGCGAGAGCGCCCTGAACCTGGCGGTGGTCTCCCAGCACAACTTCTACAACTTCGACTTCGACGTCGACGAAGTGGTGATGATGGGCAGGACCCCCCACAAGAAGTCCATGGAGATGGACAACGAAGGGGACAGGCGCATCGCCGAGGAGAGCCTCGAGAAGGTCGGGATGCTGGACTTCAGGAAACGCAAGTTCTCCTCCCTGTCGGGAGGGGAGCAGCAGAGGATCATCCTCGCCCGCGCCCTGACGCAGAGGACGCCGTGCCTCGTCCTGGACGAGCCCACCAACCACCTGGACGTCAAGTACCAGCTGGACGTCCTGGACATCGTCAAGGGCCTGGGTTCGACGGTCCTGTGCGCACTGCACGACCTGAACCTGGCGGCCCAGTACTGCGACAGGATATACATCCTGGACGGCGGCGTGATCCGCTACGAGGGGACACCGGCGGAGGTGATCACCGAGGAGGTGATCTCCGAGATCTACGGTGTGAGGTCCTCGGTGGAGGTGCATCCCAAGACCGGGTTGCTGAACGTCGTATACTACCCCCGCCACAGCTCCGGGCAGGAGTGATCCGGGGAGGGACGGGGTCCGACGGCCCCGTCCCGGTGGCAGACCGTGAACCCCTTCCCCGTACCGTTGTTCCGGGGTCGGCCTCCAATCGTCAGGTTATTGCCAACAGTACGGCAATGCAGTCAACCCGGACTATCCCGGTTGTTTTCACAACCTTGCCGACCATGTACGAGGGATGGATGTGGTGCGGATACAACGGTTGTCATGACCTGAGACCTTTCCATCGGATTCTCGGGTGGTGACGTGTGTTCGGAGGGTGGAAATACATGTGTCAACATATCATACGTATGACAGAACACGATACCGA
The DNA here is from genome assembly GCA_045596945.1 of Candidatus Methanomethylophilaceae archaeon. GTDB lineage: Archaea > Thermoplasmatota > Thermoplasmata > Methanomassiliicoccales > Methanomethylophilaceae > Methanoprimaticola. Next base: position 13,857 of record JAZODL010000025.1, read on the forward strand.
AGGGGATGGTACGGACATGACCGGGTCCGGGTCCGTCTCCGACCTGGCATCGGTGATCGGGCCCATCGCATACCGTTGCAACGTGACCGCAGTGTTCCTGTTCGGATTCAGGGCCTGCGGCGAACACATGGACGGTAGCGACTACGACCTCCCGATCGAGGTCAACGGCGACTACTGCTGGGACGGTCACATGGGGTTCACGGAGCCGGTCTCGGCCGCGTTGGCGCGCGACGTAGTCACGCGCAGGAGCCTCCGTGACGACAACTTCCCGAGGACCGTCCAGCGGGAGATGGTCCGCATCTGCCGACGGCAGGTTCCCGGAGGGCCCAGCGGAGCACGGGAACGCGATGCCGACACCCATTACGAGAGCCTTTATATTGCGTCCCTAATCACGTGCGCATTATGACAGCATTCAGGGATTCCAGCAACATATCCGTGGAGGACGGCACCGCCACCGTCCGCGGATGGGCACAGGACGTCAGGAACCTGGGGGGCATCTCGTTCCTCACGCTCCGCGACAGGTTCGGCACCATCCAGGTCACTATGCCCAAGAAGAAGATCGACCCCGAGCTCTTCGGCATGCTCACCACCCTCTCCAGGGAGACCGTCGTCTCCGTTACCGGCGAGGTCAAGGAGAGCAACCAGACCGCCCTCGGACTCGAGCTGATCCCCACATCCGCCGAGGTCCTCAGCGAGGCCGCCGTGCCCCTGCCCCTCGGTGTCGTCGACAAGGTCAACGCCGAGATGGACACCCGTCTCAACAACAGGTTCATGGACCTCAGGAAGTCCGAGGTCAAGGCGATCTTCGAGCTGAAGTCCCTCATGCTCGAGCTGATCCAGGAGGCCGTCCGCGAGAACGGCTTCACCCAGGTCCAGACCCCCAAGATCTCCGCCGCGGGTGCGGAGGGCGGTGCGGAGCTCTTCCAGGTCCAGTACTTCGACAGGCCCGCCTACCTCGCCCAGTCCCCCCAGCTCTACAAGCAGATCCTCATGAGCACCGGACTGGACCGCATCTTCGAGATCGCACCCGCTTTCCGTGCGGAGCACTCCAACACCAACCGCCACGTCACCGAGTTCATCTCCTTCGACTGCGAGATGGCATGGATCGAGAGGGAGGAGGACGTCATGGCCATGATCGAGGAGGTCGTCGACCACGTCCTCACCGGCATGAGGGACCGCGGACAGAAGCAGCTGGAGATCCTCGGGAAGGAGATCGTCGTGCCCGCACGCCCCTACCCCATCCTCACATACTCCGAGTGCCTGGGGATCGTCAACGCCGCGGGACTCGCCCTCAAGGACGGGGACGACCTCGGTACCGAGGGCGAGAAGATCGTGGGCGACCACATGGCCGAGAGGGGATGCGACCTCTACTTCATCGCCGAGTACCCCGAGGAGGCCAAGCCCTTCTACATCATGGAGAAGGACGGCACCCCCTACTCGTTCTCCTTCGACCTGGACTACAGGGGACAGGAGATCTCCTCCGGAGGACAGAGGGAGCACAGGTACGACGTCCTCGTCGCCAGGATGGAGAAGAAGGGACTCGACCCGGAGGATTTCGGGTTCTACCTGGACGCCTTCAGGTACGGCATGCCCCCGCACGGCGGATGGGGCATCGGTGTCGAGAGGCTCCTCGTCAAGATGCTGGACCTCCCCAACATCAGGGAGGCCATCCTCTTCCCCAGGGACCCCAGCAGGCTCTCGCCTTGAACGGGCCCCCCACGGAGGGGCCGTGCGCCCCTCCGGGAACCATCCCCCACCGGACCGTTCCGCCGGTGGAGGGATTATTATATCCCGCCCCCATCGAGGGGGCATGTTGCTGAGCGTCAACGGCATCAGGTTGCACTACCAGGTCACGGGCGAGGGCCCCGACCTCATCATGGTCCATGGTAACGGGGAGGACATGGGCGTCTTCGATCCCGCCGTGGAGATGCTGTCCAGGCGTTACACCGTCCACAGGGTGGACTCCCGCGGGCACGGGATGAGCCAGGAGTCGGACGCGTACCACTACGACGACATGGTCGAGGACATGCGCGGCGTGATCAGGGCGCTCGGACTCAGGCGCCCGCTGTTCTACGGCTTCAGCGACGGGGGCATCGTCGGACTGCTCCTGGCATCCAGGTACCCCGACCTCCTGTCGGGACTCATCGTGAGCGGCGCCAACACGGATCCGTCCACCCTGAGGGGGATGGGCATGTGCAGGTTCAAGAACATCTTCAGGAGGGACCCCAGGGTCCGCATGATGCTGGAGGAGCCCCACATAACCGCCGAGGACCTCGGACGCATAACCGTCCCCACGCTCGTCACCGCCGGTGAGGACGATGCCGTCGAGAGGTCCGACACCGAGTTCATAGCACGGAGCATCCCCGGTGCCAAACTGCTGATCCTCCCCGGCCACGACCACGGCAGCTACATCTACGGCAGCTCCGAGATCGCGGGCATAATCAGGGACTGGCACCTCGGACAGGGAAGGTTCGCCGATACCGAGTGAGGACCCACTTTCGGTCACCCCCCGCTCCCGTTTATATACCGTCCCGGGAATCGGATGGATGGTAAGATGGCAGCACCGGGAGATGTGTACGAACGCGAGCTCAGGTCCCTCCTCAACGGCGAGGAGAAGGCCGTCGACAAGATGGTCAGGACGTGCAACGCGCTGGAGACCGCCGCGTACAGGTCCATGGTGCTCAACCCGTTCCTGGTGATACGCGCGGCCGGTTCGCTGGGCGTGGACCTTGTGGCCCTGCGGTGGGACTTCTCGTTCCCCATCGAGGTGAAGAGCTCCTCCGACGAGGTGCTCCACTTCAGCAAGAGCCAACGTCTCGTGGAGCAGGCCGACGGGATGCTCGAGGACTGCTGCAGGTCGCACCTGGTGCCGATATACGCGTTCAGGTTGAAGGGGTTCCGCGGGGATCCGTGGAGGGTCTTCACCATCCCGACCGACCACATCTTCAGGGGCAGGAACGCCGTGCTCTACCGCAGGGTACCCAAGCTGGAGATGTCCGAGAGCGGCAACTACATAATGCGGTGGAGGGACGGCATGAAGCTCAGCGACCTCATCCTGTACACGGGGATGACCGACTACAGGGACACGGCATGAGGTGGAACGACCGTCAGAACTCATAGGGCTCATCACGAATCAGCCTGGGTTGATCATCACCCGGTCTCGTTCCGGGTTCCCATCGCCTGGGCGGACTTGAAGGTTTCCCCCTCCGTACACAGTGCGGATCCCGGTCGCGGGGTGAGCTTCATGCATCCAGTGCAGGCATTCATTATTATACTGTGGGTCGGTTCCGTGCTCCGTATACAATGAAAATCGGAGAGCTGTATGAGAAGTGGAACTCCATCAGCCTCATCATCCGTATCGTCGCGGGTATCCTCGTCGGAGTGGTCCTCGCCCTCATAGTGCCCGGTTCCGAGGTCGTCACGATCTTCGGTACCGTGTTCGTGGGCGCACTCAAGGCGATTGCCCCCATTCTGGTGATGTTCCTCGTCGTGAGTTCCATATCCCAGTCCAAAGCCGGACTCGGATCCCGTTTCAAACTAGTGATCGCACTGTACATCCTGAGCACGATCATC
>JAZODL010000026.1:0-3180 GCA_045596945.1 Candidatus Methanomethylophilaceae archaeon
ACCTTAACTTGTCTTCCTAAGACCGCTTGGCCTCCGACTTCTCTCCTCGACGGGGGTGGCCGCCCATTCCCTCTGTGCCTTCACGGCTGCAGAGACGGCCTCCACCATTATGCCCTCCTCGGGCTCCTGGAAGATGCCGAACCTTATCGACTCGTCTATGGGGCTCCATACGGGGAACTCGACACCGGAGGCAACCTTCATTCCACCGAAGTAACTCGGGTAGTCCTTCTTCTCCGCCTGGAGGACCATCATGATGTCCTTCTCGTACTGACGTCCCTCGTCGGTTGTCTGCAAATCGGTAATCTCTGCCATGATGGTGACGTGTATGCACGGTGCCCAGTTAAGCGTTTGCGGACGCACACGGTGCACCGCCATGAGAATTCGAGAATGGTGGACCCGGCCGGATTTGAACCGGCGAGCTTCGCCGTGTGAAGGCGACGTCATAACCCCTAGACCACGAGTCCGCAGACACCCCACATCATTAATGGATATTTAATCATATTGCGGGAGACGATCGGACGGAGCGGAGACGGGGTTGGAAAATATGGTGGACCCGGCCGGATTTGAACCAGCGACCTTCGCCTTGTAAGGGCGACGTCATAACCCCTAGACCACGGGTCCCTGCGCCCTCTAACGGTGCCTACCTATAAAAAGATGCATACTTCCGCGCATCTCCGCCCTCAATGGATTAAAATATCTGCATCGCCATGTCGGAGTACTGCGATTGTAGTCCAGTGGTTAGGACGGGGGCTTCCCAAGCCTCTGACCCGGGTTCGAATCCCGGCAGTCGCACTTCTACACCCCCTTTCATCCCCGCCGTGCACTCTAAAGTGTTTTTTACCTCGAGCACCTATGCGGTCGCATGGATATGCTGGAGATAGATGGTTCAAGGGGCGAGGGGGGAGGACAGATGGTCCGCACATCCGTTGCCATGGCCACGGTCACCGGCATCACGACCCGCCTCACCCGCATCAGGGAGAACAGACCGACCAACGGGCTCTCCAAACAGCACTGCGCCGCTGTGAACGCGGTTGCGGAGATGGCGGGATCGCAGGTCACCGGGAACACGATAGGTTCCCGGGAACTCCTTTTCGAACCGGGATCGGAGCAGGTGTACGACATCCAGATGAACATCGGCACCGCCGGCAGCATCAGCCTCGTCCTTCAGGCCATGCTGCTGGCCGCGAGGAACCATAGGAAGAGGCTGACCGTGGACATAAGCGGTGGGACCAACGTCATGTGGGCCCCGCCGATCGACTCGTACCAGCAGCTCCTGTTCCCGCTGATGGACAAGATGGGCATACACGCCGACGCCAGGATCATAGAGCGCGGGTTCTACCCCCAGGGTGGCGGCCGCGTCATGGCGACACTGGATCCCATAGGGGAGATCCGGCCCCTCGACGTGGACGACCTCGGCGAGCTGATCGGGATCAAGGGCGTGTGCTTCAGCCAGAGGCTCCCGGAGTGGATAACGAAGGACATCATCAGGAGCTGCAGCGACACCCTCGCACCCGTGGCGGACGTCGAGTTCGATGTCCAGAGGACCGACGGGGACTCGCGCGGGGCCGGCGTGGTCCTGGTCGCGGAATTCGAGAACGGCATGCTGGGCAGCAACGCGCTGACATCCCGCGGGCATCCGGCCGACAAAGCGGGGGAGGACGCGGCCAACGACCTCCTCAGGGAGATGACCAGCGGCGCTACGATGGACGTCCACACGGCCGACCAGCTCCTCCCGTACATGGCCATGGCCGTCGGCAGGAGCGGGTTCACCGTCTCGAGGATCAGCAAGCACCTCCTGAGCCAGATGGACACCCTGGAGTCGTTCCTGGATGTGAAGTTCGGGGTCGAGAGGAGGGAGAACGTCTACAGGTTCACAGTCACACCAGGTGAGAGCAATGAGGCCATTCATCCACGTTAACTGCGCCATGTCCGCCGATGGGAAGATCGCGGGCGCGGACCGCACCCAGGTCAGGATATCCTCCGACGAGGACAAGACGCGTGTCAAGACCATCAGGAAGAAGTACGATGCCATCCTCGTCGGTGTGGGGACCGTCCTGGCGGACGACCCGCACCTGACATCGAAGGACGGGGACTACGACACCAACCCGATACGCATCGTCCTGGACCCCCACGGGAGGACCCCGGACGAGGCACAGGTGCTGGACGAGAGGGCACCCACGGTCATGGTCACTCTGGAGGGTTGCGACAGGGAGTGGGACTGCGAGGAGATCATCCGTGCAGGACACGACGAGATCGACCTCGAGGCTGTCCTGGAGGAGCTCGCGGACTTCGGTATCGAGAACGTCCTCGTCGAGGGCGGGGGCAGGACCATCGCATCGTTCTTCAAGGCCCACCTGGTCGACCGCTACAGCGTCTTCGTCGGGGGACTCGTGATTGGAGGTTCCGATGCGCCGACTCCCTGCGACGGCGACGGATGGGTCTCGGTAGGGGGCCTGAGGTTGGAGCTCCGCGACTGCGAAGTGCTCGGCAATGGGGCCATGCTCACGTTCGAGCCACGTTACTGAGCCTCGGACCTCACCGGCTCCAGGATGAAGCGGTAGTAGTTGTGGTCGGTGCCGAAGACCTCGCTGCTCACCACCTCGTACGTCTTGCCGGAGTAGTCCTCCAGGACCTTGGAGAAGAAACCCGCCGCATAGCTGCCCAATGCCAGCTCCGAACCCTCCGAGAAAGGCATATCGTCCTTGATTATCACTGTGAGGGGCTTGAGCGAGAACACGCTGGCATCGGTTATCCCCATCCTGCGGTAGTAGTCGCGGGCGTTCGCCACCGTGTCCTCGAGCGTCTCTCCGGAGAGGCTGCCGTTGAGGGCCATCGCATGCAGCCTGCCCAGGATACTGGCCATGGGGCCGGCGGACAGACCCATGCCATCGAAACCGAGGAATATGAAACGGGGGAGCATACGGCACACGCCCTCCGGGTCCTGTGCCACCTCGGAGAGCATCCTGAACGCGAGGTCGAGGGATTCGTCGGACGGGGGTTTCGAATGTGCGAGCCTCACCGACACGAGGGAGTACACCTTGCGACGGTTGTCATCGGGATCGTCATGGGATGCTATGAGTCCATCCGACACCATCCTGTCCAGGTGGACGGACAGGGTGGACTGCGCCTTGCCGATGATGTGCGACAGGTCCGTCAGGGACAGATTCTTGTCATGCAACT
>JAZODL010000027.1:0-1750 GCA_045596945.1 Candidatus Methanomethylophilaceae archaeon
CTTGCCGGTCGTCATCAGACGGTCGAGGTCCGAATCCAGACCCGTGCGCGCCGCATCGTCCACCGTAACGTCGTTGAGGATCGGTTCCCCGCGAACGACGCCCACGACACGCTTCCCCATCCCCCTGAGGTGCCTTATGAGGATGCGGTCCAGCTGGGACTCTCCGCAGTTGTCGAAGATGAACACGACGTGACCGGGACCGCCGAGCAGCTCCGCCAGGACCGGGGTGTCGTCCGACCCCACGCCGGCGGCGACCAGGTCGTCGAACATCCCGTCGAACTCGTCCGGATCGTCTATGGCCACACCGGATCCGAAGTCCATGATGTTCCCTATCACGGACACCAGGACGGCCGTGGCGAGCGGGTCGTCCGACGACGCCACGAGGGCCTCCGCCCTGTCCATGAACCTGCCTGCGACCTCGTCCGCACGGATCTTCAAACCCAGGTAGGGGTCGTCGGTCCCGAGTGCGGCGTAGGATGCGGCATGGACGGCGGTCGCCACGTCGACGGACCTGCGGTCCGGGTCGATGTTGTCGGAGAAGGCATGGAGACCGGACTCCACCGATGCGAACACCGCATCACCGCTGACCAACCTTGACTGGAACAGCACACGTTTCATCAGACACGGGACACAATCTGCATGGACCTTCATCGGCGATACGGACCCCCTGGGGCGATTTACGCTATAATAAGCGCGTAATCAGGGATACCCGATTTTTATATATAAGAAACCGCATCGCACAGACATGGCAGCTGACAAAATATGCTCTTCATGTGGTAAGAGGCTCGTCGGCCACGGTAACACGTTCTTCAAGTGCCCCAAGTGCGGTGAGTACGAGATCGGAAGGTGCGACCAGTGCCGCGACCAGGGCGTTGCATACGAGTGCAAGAAATGCGGATTCATGGGACCGTGAGGGTTGGAAATGGGAGAGATTGTTGCAGGATACGACCTCATGCCCGAGAGCACCGACGTCAACCTCGACGCCGTGATCGAGAAGCTCCCCGGAATCCTTCCCGCAGGAGTCAAACTCCTCGAGACCAAGATCGAGCCCGTCGCGTTCGGACTCATGAAGGTCAACGCCGGATTCCTCATCGACGACTCCGACGAGGAGGCGGGAAGCAAGCTCGAGTCCGCCCTCCAGAACATCGATGGAATCGAGAACGTCGAGTGCGTCTCCTCCACCGTCATCTGATTTTACAAACCAACAGTGGGGGCGACCCCACACCTTTACACCACGACGTCTCAAACACGGACAGAGGCGAAACGACGATGAACACAGCGATTATTCTTGCAGGAGGCGTTGGACAGAGGGTCGGTGCACCCATACCCAAACAATTCCTGACCGCTGATGGCGTTCCGATCCTCGCATACACCCTGACCGCATTCCAGAACCACCCCCTCATAGACCAGATTGTCGTAGTGTGCGTCAAGGACTGGGAGGACGAGGTCTGGGGATACCGCGAGGAGTTCGGGATAACGAAACTTGTCCGCGTCGTTCCCGGCGGCCATAACAGCATGAAGTCGATATCCAACGGCGTATTCGGAATCTCGGACCTGTCAGGGCCGGATGACATCACGATAATTCATGATTCGGTGAGACCACTGATATCCGAAGACATCATCACCGACTGCATAGAGACCGCGAAAGCCAACGGAAACGGTTGTGCATCCATCCCCATGCAGGAGACAATAGTCAAAACCGAGAACCGTGTCTGCGGCAACATAAACATAGACCGTTCCGAAGTCGGAG
>JAZODL010000028.1:0-3062 GCA_045596945.1 Candidatus Methanomethylophilaceae archaeon
CGCCGGCGACGTCCCGGACCTGGAGTACACGGCACCCGAGGTGCCGAGGGTGGACGGCCCCGTGAGGATCGGACTGGCGGTGGACGAGACGTTCTGCTTCACCTACGAGGACAACATCGAGCTCCTGAGGAGGTGCGGGGCGGAGATCGTCGAGTTCTCGCCGATGCACGACGCGGAGCTCCCGGATGTGGACGGGATCGTCCTCTCGGGAGGGTACCCGGAGCTGCACGCCGCCGAGCTGTGCGCCAACCGCGGCATGATGGACGATATCAGGAGGCGCATCGCCGACAGGATGCCCTGCATAGCCGAGTGCGGCGGGTTCATGTACCTCCACGAGACGATGGTCGACGCCGAGGGTGCCGAGCACCGCATGTGCGGCGTCATCCCCGGGAGAGTCGCCAACACCGGGAAGCTGGCACGCTTCGGGTACGTGACGCTCACACCCTGCCACATCGGCATGGTCCCCAAGGGGACGTCCGTCCGCGGACACGAGTTCCACTACTGGGACAGCGACAACTGCGGGGACAGCTGGTCGGCGCTGAAGACCAACGGTACCGAGTACCTCTGCATGCACGACACCGGCCTGCTGATGGCGGGATACCCGCACCTGTACTACTACTCCAACCCCGAGGTCCCGTACCGGTTCCTCGAGAGGTGCAGGACGTACCGCGGGGAGAGGCGGGGGACACAGTAAAAATACGATCCGCCCCATGGGGTTCGCATGGCGAAGGCTTCGTGTCCTCTGCTCGTGATGGTACTCGCGGTGCTCTACCTGGTCTCCGGTGTGATCACCCTGGCCGCATCCCTGCTGACCGTACTCGGGATCTCCCTCCTGGGGGACCCCGTCGCCGGCAGCGTCCTGGGTGGTACGGGGATACTGGTCGCACTCGTCTCGATCGTGGTCGGCATCGGGTTCCTCAGGGGATGGAGCGTGATGTGGTACCTGGGCGTCATCCTCACGGTGATATCGCTCCTAGGTTCCATCGCGACCATCGCCATGGGGAACGTCGTGTCCGTCGTGGGCGTGCTGTTCGATATCGTCGTCCTGTACTACCTGTTCAGGGACAACGTGAAACGCTACTTCCTCGGATGAGGGGGTGACCCCCATCCGATCCCGTTCTCTCAGATCCTGAACCCGGCACCCATCTCTATGGCGTGGATTATGTTGCCGTCGTCGTCCCTGAAGGACGTGTACGTCCCGAACGGTCCGCGGCGGGGCTCCATCGTGAAGACGACCCCCTCGTCGATCAGACGGCGGCGCGTGTTGTACGGGTTGTCCACGCCGAAGTACAGTCCGGTGTCGACACCCACCGTCTCCGATCTGCTCAGGATGATGTTGCAGGAACCCCTCCTCAGGTACGCCCTGTCACCGTCCTCGTGGAGGACCTCCATCCCCAACAGGTCCCTGTAGAACGGGAGCGAACGCCCGACGTCCCTGACGGGCACCGTGCAGACGCCGATGCTCTCCGGCAGACCCTCTGTCGTGTACTCGAAGAAACCCCCATGCGGATCACCCAATGGCATGCCCATGGGATCGGATGGGGACTATTTGAATCATCCATCGGATGTCCAGGATATCGGGATTTCAGAAAAGATTATATACTACTCCGATATACAGAGGATTGTTGCCCTGGTAGTGTAGCGGCCTATCATGAAGCCCTGTCGAGGCTTCGACTCGGATTCGAATTCCGACCAGGGCGCTTTTCTTCTTCATCTCATCGTTTCCTATCACTCCGTTCTCGTTCCGGCGTTCTCCCATGTGAAGGGTTCCCCTGTGGTTCCGCGTGATGCACGGGTCCCCCTCGCGTCCCGACCGCCTTATCGGGAAGGTTTTTCTATGACCCGCCGATAACACGGTCATGCGCTGGTTGCTCCGCAGCAAAATACACAGGGCCACCGTCACCGAGACCCGCCTGGACTACGAGGGAAGCATCACCATAGATGAGGAGCTCGTGGAGAGGTCGGGGATGTGGGTCGGCGAGAAGGTCACGATAGCTGACGTGGACAACGGCAACCGCTTCGAGACGTACATCCTCCCGGGCGAGCGCGGATCCGGCATCATCGCGATCAACGGCGCCGCGGCGCACCTGTGCAGCGAGGGCGACAAGGTCATCATCATGGGCTACGAGCTCACCGATGAACCCATCGAGGCGAAGGTCCTTCTGGTGGGTCCCGACAACGGGATCGTCAGGGAGCTGGTCTACTGAGGTACACCGTCTACTCCGACGGCGGGTCCAGGGGGAACCCCGGGAAGTCCGCCTACGCCATCGTCGTCACATCCGGCGGCAGGATGGTCCACGAGCACTCCGAGTTCCTGGGGGTGCACACCAACAACTACGCCGAGTACCGCGGCCTGATCGCCGGGATCTCCAAGGTCCTGGAGCTCGGCGGCACGGAAGCCGAGTTCGTGATGGACTCCCAGCTGGTCATCAGGCAGATGACCGGGCAGTACAGGGTGAAGTCCCCCGACATGCGCGTGCTGTACGAGGACGCTGTCGCCCTGTCCTCCATGATACCCAAGGTGTCGTTCAGGCACGTCAGGAGGTCCGAGGAGTTCATCCCCCGTGCGGACGCCCTCCTGAACGCGGAGATGGACCGCAACTGAGCGTCACTGGAGGTTCACGGACGCACGTTCCGGACCACCGTTGAACGACACACAACAATTATTATCTGCGACCCATTAGGAACGTCCACCACGGGTTTCCCCGTGGTTGTAAAACACCCCGTGCGGGGGATCACATCATGAGCGGTGACGGTTCCAAGAAGACGATGACCGAGGTCATACTCGGTCCCAACAACAGGAAGAAGCGCAAGGAGGAGATGCTCAAGGCGGAGCTCGACCCCAACTACGTTCCGGACATACCGCCCAAGAAGACGATGACCGAGGTCATACTCGGTCCGGACAACCGCAAGCTCCGCGAGATCGAAAGGCAGAGGATGCTCGAGGACCCCGACTACATCCCCACCGTCCCTCCCAAGAAGACGATGACCGAGGTCATACTCGGTCCGGACAACCGCAAGAAGCGCAAGGAGGAGATGCTCAAGGCGGAGCTCGACCCCAC
>JAZODL010000029.1:0-3490 GCA_045596945.1 Candidatus Methanomethylophilaceae archaeon
AGCCGCTACGTTTCCAAACCAGCAAACATTATATACGGTTTCGACCAATAGGAAGGCCGTAGGGCCGGTCAGGCTGTAGAGTGCATCCCATCCCTTCTTAACACTGGCCGGCCCCAACACTTCTGCACATCCACCGTCCGAGCGTCGTCGCACAGGTTATTATACACGCGCGACCATGATGATGGTGATTCGACATGGTTATGGAAGGATTGGGAAAATCCCTTAGGAACGTCCTCGGCCGTCTGGGAAGCGCCAGCAACGTCGACGACGAGCTCATCAAGGACCTCTGCAAGGACCTCCAGCGCGCACTGCTGGAGGCCGATGTCAACGTCAGGCTGGTCCTGGACGTCACCAACAAGGTCAAGGAGCGCGCATCCAACGAGCCCCCGCCCGCGGGCAAGGGCATGAAGGACCATGTCACGCAGATCATCTACCAGGAGCTCGTGGCCCTGGTCAACAACGGCGAGGGCATAGCCCTCAAGCCCCAGACCATCATGATGGTCGGTCTGTACGGACAGGGAAAGACCACCACCACCGGCAAGCTGGCGCTGTACTACTCCAAGAAGGGCTTCTCCGTCGGACTGATCGGTGCCGACGTCTACAGGCCCGCCGCACTGGACCAGCTCAGGCAGCTTGGCGAGAAGGTGGGTGTCGAGGTCTACGGCGAGGCCGGCGAGTCGGACGCCGCGGGCATCGTCGCCAGGGGTCTCGAGAGGTTCAGGGGCAACAAGAAGATCGTCATCATCGACACGTCCGGACGCCATGCGCTTGAGGACGACCTGATCGACGAGATCAAGAGGATCGCCGACGTGGCAAAGCCCGACGAGAGGGTCCTGGTCCTAGACTCCCAGGTGGGTCAGCAGGCCGGTCCCCAGGCCGAGGCCTTCCACAACGCCGTCGGCGTCACCGGCGTCATTCTGACCAAGATGGACGGTACCGCGAAGGGAGGAGGCGCCATATCCGCGATCTCCAAGACCGATGCGAGGATCGTCTTCATCGGAACCGGGGAGCACATCCGCGACCTGGAGGCCTTCGACGCCAACAGGTTCATATCCAGGCTCCTGGGCATGGGCGACCTGTCCGCGCTGGTCCAGATGGTCTCCGAGGAGATCGACGACCAGAAGGGCATGGAGGAGCTGAGCCGCGCCATGATGACCGGCAGGTTCAACCTCAACGACATGTACTACCAGATGCAGGCTGTCGGGAAGATGGGCACCCTGCAGAAGATCATGAGCATGATCCCCGGCATGAGCAGCATGGAGGACAAGATCGACTACGAGGCCTCCCAGAGGAAGCTGCAGGTCTTCCGCGTGATCATGGACTCCATGACCAACGCCGAGAAGGAGGACCCCTCCATAATCAAGGCCAAGCGCATCGAGAGGATCGCCGCGGGAGCGGGCGTCACCCCCCACGATGTCCGCGAGCTGCTGAAGCAGTACAACCAGAGCAAGAAGATGATGGGGTCCATCGGGAAGAACCGCGCCATGCGCAAGCAGTTCATGAAGCAGATGGGCGGTGTGGACCTCGACAGCCTCAAGGACCTGCAGGGATCGCCATGAGGTACTTCGTAATCACCGGTCACAAGGCCGTCACGACAGGGGATTTCAAACTCGACGACATCGCGGGAGGGGCCGGTAGGCTCGACATCCTGGTCAGGTGCGTCAACTCCGCGTTCTTCCTCAGCCACAACCTGCGCAAGGACGTGGAGATCTACCTGGTGCTGGAGGGTGGTTCCTCCGCACCGAAGACCGTCGTCTTCAGGGGTGCCGACCTCAGGTACCTCAACCCGGACGAGAGGAGTACCGCGTCCCTGATCAGGAACGCGCTCCTGAAACCCGTCAAGGCAGGGGAGGAGGTCAAGTCCTCCCCCGGCGTGTACGTCACCAGGATGTCCTTCGACGACGTCCTGGCCAAGCTGTCCCGGGTCGGCAGCTTCGTCTACCTCAAGGAGGACGGCACCGACTGCAGGGAGTACCAGTTCCCCGAGAACCCCGTGTTCGTCCTGGGCGACAACCACGACCTCACCGATGAGGAGGAGGCGTCACTGCTGTCCTACGGTCCCGACAAGATATGCATCGGGCCCCACAGCCTGCATGCCGACCACTGCATGATCATCGTCCACAACGAGGCCGACCGCAGGGGAGGTGCCACCGATGCCCGAGCAGACTGAGAGGATACCCCAGCACAGGCACTGCGCCGGGTGCGGGAGGGCCTTCGTCGGCGAGGGGAGGTTCTGCGGCGAGGCGTGCCGCGAGGAGTCCGGTAAGGAGGTCAAGGGCAAGCTCAGGAAGCTCATGCTGATCTGGGCGGCCATCGTCGTCGTCACCGTGGTCCTCGTGTTCATGATGGGGATATGACCACCGCCGCAGTAGCAGGGACGTTCGGCGTCCTCCACGACGGGCACAGGGCCCTTCTCGCCCGTGCCTTCGAGGTCGCCGACAGGGTCGTGGTCGGGATAACCTCCGACCGCATGGCGTCCGAGGGCAGGGACGTGTCCGTGCCCATGGAGCTGCGCAGGAGGGGTCTGGAGTCGTTCCTGTCCGGTTTCTCCGGATGGGAGGTCTTCACCATAGACGACATGTACGGGCCCGACCCCGTCATGGACGGCGTCGACATCCTGGTGGTCTCCGAGGAGACCCTCGGCAACGGGAGGATCCTGAACGAGCGCAGGGTCGCACGTGGGCTCCCGCCGATGGAGCTTTCGGTGGTTCCGTTGGTGCTCGCGCACGACGGCACCAAGGTGAGCGCGTCCGCGATTCTCCGCGGGGAGTACGGCCGCTCCGGAAGGGCGGACGTCCCGGACATAGCGGTGGGCTCCACCAACAGGGTGAAGGTCGCGGCCGTGAGGTCGGTCATGGAGAGGGTGTACGGAGAGGTCAGGGTGACCGCGGTGGACGTGTCCAGCGGCGTGCCGGACCAGCCCTTCGGGGACCAGACCCACGAGGGCTCCGCCAACCGCGCCAGGGCCGCGCTGGGCGACCACGACATGGCGGTGGGGATAGAGGCCGGCGTCTTCGAGATGCTCGACGGCCTCTACGATATCCAGCACTGCACAATAGTCGACAGGGACGGCGTGGAGACCTACGGCCATGGTTCCGGTTTCAGGTACCCGGACGCCATCGCGGAGCTGGTCCGCGGGGGCATGACCGTCGGGGACGCGGTCCACGAGGTCTACGGTGACACCGACATAGGCAAGAGGCAGGGGGCCGTCGGCCTCCTGAGCAAGGGGCTCATAGACAGGAAGGGTCTGACGGAGCAGTCCGTCACCGCCGCGATGATCCCGCGTTTATGGGATGAGTGAGATGTTCAACAGGCAGAGGATCCAGGGCGACTCGCCGTACCTCAGGGACGAGTCCAGCCTCACGGGCAGGGCGGGCAGCGTGATCCTGCCCTACGACGAGAACGAGCTGAGGGAGGCCGTCAGGTACGCCAACTCCAAGGGGATAAAGGTCACCGTCAGGGGGATGGGGACCGGTGTTTGCGGCGGGGC
>JAZODL010000030.1:0-8234 GCA_045596945.1 Candidatus Methanomethylophilaceae archaeon
CTGGGGCTGACCGAGACGGTGGCGATCCAGGGGTACTGGAACCGCATGGTGGACTCCCCCGGGGGGCACGACTGCCCCGAGTGCGGTGCACCGTGCAGGTGCTACGGCGTGTTCTGGTACCGCATCCTCCCGTGATGCGAACATGTCCCGTCCACGGTGATGGGCCGCACATGTTCGCATGAACAGATAAGACCGCACCGCCGGATGGTAATCGGACCGTGTTCGACACGGCCGACCATTCGGAGGTGCTTATATTAGGGACATAGACAAGCGTTCCGTGCTACTGGTCTCACCCGCGATGGGTGCGGACGACCCCGAGGGCTACGCCCTGGACCGGATAGTGGGGATGCTGCTGGAATCTGGATTGGATGTCAGGACGTCGGTTGACACCGACGGGCTGACCGATCCCGCATCGACGATGCATCTGGATGCGGACGTGGTGGTCCTCGACTGGAGGCTGCCCGGTGCGGCGGATGCGGTCTCGGCGATAAGGGAGGTGGACCACGATGTCGGGATCTTCCTCATCGCGGAGCCCTCGTCGTTGGGAGGGATACCCGTGGACACCCTGTCCATGGTCAACGAGTACGTGTGGCTGATGGACGATTCACCGTCGTTCATCGCGGGGCGCATAGACGCATCCGCGCGCAGGTACCGCAGGGACGTGCTGCCGCCGATGTTCTCGGCACTCGCCGGCTTCTCGGAGGACTACGAATACTCATGGCACACCCCCGGGCACACGGCCGGGACGGCGTTCCTCAAGTCCCCGGCCGGACGCCTGTTCTACGATTTCTTCGGGGAGCAGCTGTTCAGGTCCGACCTCTCGATCTCCGTCGGGGAGCTGGGGTCCCTGCTGGACCACTCCGGTCCGATAGGGGATGCGGAGAGGTACGCGTCGGACGTGTTCGGTTCCGACCTCACGTACTTCGTGACGAACGGCACGTCCACGTCGAACAGGGTCGTGCACATGTCGGTGACCCCGCCGGGGGGTGTGGAGCTGGTGGACAGGAACTGCCACAAGTCGATCGAGCACGCCCTCACCATGAGCCATGCCGTACCGGTGTACATGATGCCGACCAGGAACGGTTACGGGATCATGGGTCCGATACCCCCGTCGGAGATGTCGGAGGGGACGGTGCGCGACCGCATCATGGACTGTCCCCTCCTGGGGGGAGTCCGCCACACGGACCGCCCCACGATAGCCGTGGTCACCAACTCCACCTACGACGGCGTCTGCTACGACGCCGTCGCAGTGGAGGAGACCCTCGGCGAGGTCACCGATTGCGTGCACTTCGACGAGGCGTGGTACGCCTACGCCAGGTTCAACCCCCTGTACGCCGGCCGCTACGCCATGAGGGACCACGGATCCACCGGGGAGGACCGTCCGACGGTGTTCGCGACGCAGTCCACGCACAAGCTCCTGGCAGCATTGTCGCAGGCGTCGATGATCCATGTCAGGCAGGGGCGCCACCATGTGGAGCCGTCCCTGTTCAACGAGACGTACATGATGCACGCCTCCACGTCGCCGCAGTACGCCATCATCGCATCGATGGACGTGTCCTCGAAGATGATGGACACCGGCGGGAGGGCCCTGACCCAGGAGTCGATAGACGAGGCGGTCAGGTTCAGACAGACCATGGCCCGCATCCGCAGCGATTCCGAGGGTTGGTGGTTCAGGGTATGGCAGCCCGACCGCCTGGACATCCCCGATGTCGGGGAGGGTGTGAGGTTCGAGGACGTGCCGCACGACAGGCTCGTCTCCGATCCGTCCTGCTGGACCATGCACCCCGGGGACGCATGGCACGGGTTCGGGGACATCCCCGACGGATGGGCCATGCTGGATCCGATAAAGGTGACCGTGCTCACACCCGGCATGGACGACGGCGGGAACTACACCGACTTCGGGATCCCGGCGGCCATCGTAGTGGCGTTCCTCGACCAGAGGGGCATAGTCAACGAGAAGTCCGGGGACTACAACATACTGTTCCTGTTCTCCATGGGGGTCACCAAGGGGAAGTGGGGGACCCTCGTGTCGGAGTTCTTCGAGTTCAGGAGGCTCTTCGACGAGGGCGCGGTCCTGGACGACGTGCTGCCGGACCTGGTGGCCAGGTACCCCGAGAGGTACTCCGGGATGACCCTCCCGCATCTCGCCAGGGAGATGCACGAGCAGATCAGGAGGACCAGGCAGACGCAGGTGGCCAACCGCGCGTTCGGCATCCTCCCCGTGCAGGCGATGACACCGGCCAGGGCGTACTCCGAGCTGGTCCGCGGGAACGTGGAGCAGGTCAGGCTGGACGACATCGACGACAGGATCGTGGCGACGGGGGTGGTCCCGTATCCACCCGGTGTGCCCATGCTCATGCCCGGTGAGCGCACCGGGAAGAGGGGAGGGCCCATCCTCACGTACCTCCGCGCCCTGCAGGAGTTCGACAGGAGGTTCCCCGGTTTCGAACACGACTCGCACGGTGTGGAGTTCAGGGACGGCCACTACTGGATCCACTGCGTGAGGGGGTGAGGACGTGGGAGAGACGAGTGGGGGTGCCGGCATGTCGTCCGGCAAGAAGCTGGGGATCGCGTCCCTGGCGATGATCAACGTGGCGGCGGTCCTGAGCCTCCGCAACTTCCCCGCCATGGCGGTGGAGGGATGGGGGATGATCTTCTGGTACCTCCTGTTCACGCTGTGCTTCCTCCTGCCCACGGCCCTCGTGGCCGCGGAGCTGGCATCCACCTGGCCGAAGGCGGGGGGAATCTACGCCTGGGTCAGGGAGGCGTTCCCCGGCAAGGGCAGCTTCATAACCATATGGTGCTCGTGGGTGAACAACATAGTCTGGTTCCCGACGGTGCTGTCGTTCATCATGGTGACGCTGGCGTACGCGGTGCTTCAGCCCCTCCTGGGGGACAACACCGTGTTCATGGCCGTCGTGATGCTGGGTGTGATGTGGATCCTCACACTGTTCAACTTCACCGGGATGAAGAACTCCACCAAGTTCAGCACGCTCGGAACCGTCCTGGGCTCGCTGGTCCCCATCGGGATCCTGGTGGTCCTCACGTTCCTGTGGCTCGGTGACGGCAACACCAGCAACCTCGGTACGTTCGAGGCCTCGAGCCTCGTGCCCAGCCTGGACCTCAACGTCATCACGTTCGCCGCGAGCCTGGTCCTCATGTTCGCGGGTATGGAGATGGCGGGGTACCACGCACGCGAGACCGAGAACCCGCAGAAGGACTACCCCATCGCCATGTTCATCGCCGCCGCGATAATCTGCGCCGTGTCCATCCTGGGCACATGGTGCGTCGGGACCGTCGTGACCCCCGAGTTCCTCAACGGATCCGAGGGTCTGAACGGCGGCGTGGTGCAGGCGTTCCAGGTGACCCTCGACGGACTGGGTGTCGGTTGGCTGATCACACCCCTCGCGCTGATGCTGGCGGTGGGTATCATCGCCCAGCTCTCCACGTGGATGATGGGTCCCGCGAAGGGACTCGCACCCGCTGCGTACGCCGGGGACCTGCCCCCTCTGTTCCGCAGGACCAACGCCAACGGCGCACCCGTCGGTGTCCTGGTCCTCCAGGCCGCGATATCGTCCTGTTTCGTGATACTCTACCTGGTCCTGGACGCGATGCACATCAACGGGTACTGGGTGCTGGTCGCGATAACATCGCTGATCAACATCATCATGTACCTGTTCATGTTCGTCGCGTTCATCAAGCTCAGGAAGACGCAGGCGGACCGTCCCCGTCCCTTCAAGCTCCCCGGCGGGAGGTTCGGGATGTGGCTGGTCGCGGGTGTGGCAATCGTCACCCTGGTCTTCGGATTCGTGTTCGGACTCTACCCCACGGTGGACCTCGATCCCACCATGACCGCCGTGTACATCGTCGGTCTGCTGCTGTCCGTCATCGCAATCGCGGTGCTCCCGCCCTTCGTCATCGCCCGCTGGTTCAAGAAGGACTCTTGGAAGCCCTCGGACGAGGAGCTGAGGGAGTTCGAGTCGCAGGATGCCCAGAGCTGCTCCGATAGCGGTTCCTGAAGGTACGAGCAAACCCTTTACGGCCATCCTTTGGCCGGTTATACTTTAAGGTATTATGTTCTATGAATAGTGCAGTAACTGAATCCCACTGTTATATTTGTCACATGATTGATGGGATTTGGATGAAAATCGATGAGTTGATGGCGACGATCGAGGGGGATCCCGACTTGCGTGCGATAGTGCTCTCCATGCTGGAGGGATGTCAGACGGAGGAGGAGATCCGTTCCAAGATGGACAATCCCGACCGTTTCGCGGAGTGCATGTCGATACTCATGGGTTTCGGGGTGGTCGGCGACCCCGGATTCTGAGAAAACCTTACTACCGGGAACCCATGGTACACCCATGGATCCCATCGATTTCTACGATGCAGACCCCGAGGGGTACTCGGAGGCGACGTTCACTGCCGATGTCTCGGAACTCCGCGACCGTTTCCTGGCACACCTGTCGGAGGGGGCCCGCATCCTCGATCTCGGCTGCGGTTCCGGTCGTGACACGGTCGCATTCCGTTCGATGGGGTTCGAAGTCGTCCCCGTGGACGGTTCCGAGGGCATGTGCCGCGTGGCCGGGACCAACACGGGTTCCCCGGTCCGCAGGCTCCTGTTCACTGATCTCGACTACGACTCCGAGTTCGACGGGGTATGGGCATGTTCGTCCCTGCTACACGTCCCGTCGGCGGAACTCCCGCGTATCATGTCGCTGGTCCACAGGGCGCTCCGCCCGGGCGGTATCCTGTACATCTCATTCAAGGAGGGCGAGTACGAGGGTGTCCGCGACGGCAGGTACTACACCGATGCCACCGTCGGATCCCTGACGGGCCTCGTCCCGTCCGACCTGTTCTCGCCCGTCGATGTATGGGCGTCCCCCGAACCCGGGCGCGGTGTCACATGGGTCAACGGGATCCTCAGATGCGAGGGGAAACGATAAGACGTCCCCTGCAGATTCCCGACCCATGGCTTTCGATGGAAGGGCGGGAATAGTGGACATAGACGATGACGAGAGGACCGTCATCTTCGACACATACAGGCTGAAGAAGATCACCGGTACGAGGGTGGGACCGATTCTGGGGATGAGCGAGTTCTCGTCACCCTTCAAGGTGGCCTGCGAGCTCGCCGGACTCTACCCCGGTGACAAGCCCAACAAGTACATCGAGGCGGGGAACATACTGGAACCTGTGCTCCGCGACTATCTGGCCGCGAGGACATCCGCGCTCCTGAGGGGTCCGCTCGGGATACCCGAGGGCTCGAAGGTCGGCATAGAGGAGCCCGTGCCCAAGGAGCAGTGCGGATACGACCACTTCCACAACGACAAGGTCTTCGGCGGGATGGTCGACGGCTACATACAGGTCGACGGGAGGAGGGACACGATCCTCGAGATCAAGACATCCCGCGACATGGAGAAGTGGAGGGACGCCGACGGCGGTATAACCAACGTCCCGATGTCGTACATGCTGCAGGCATCGCTCTACGCGGAGCTGTCCAACCTGGATCGCATCGTCTTCCTGGTGGGTTTCCTGGAGGAGCCCGACTACGCACGCCCCAAGGCGTGGGTCCCGTCCCCCGAGAACACCTTCGTCATCGTCAAGGAGAAGCTGGACATGTCCGGGTACATGGAGAGATGCAAGGAGTGGTACAACGAGTACATGAAGGGCGGCTACACCCCTGAGTGGAGCGACTCCGAGACGGATGCCGAGGTCTTGAAGTACCTCAGGGCGTACAAGAGGAGGTGATGGGATGGACGAGATATTCACCAGGATCAGCGTCAGGGACTACAGACCGGACCCGGTCGAACCCGACAAGGTGGAACTGATCCTGAGGGCGGCGATGCAGGCCCCGTCCGCGAGGAACCAGCAGGCATGGGAGTTCGTCGTTGTCGACGACAGGGGACTCATAGAGGGACTGTCCACCGCATCCCCGTATGCGGGACCCGTCGGAAGGGCGCCCATGGCCGTGGTGGTCATGGGCGACAGGGACAGGATGACCGTCCCCCAGATGTGGGAGCAGGACCTGGGGGCATGCACCCAGAACCTGATGCTCGAGGCCAGGCACCTCGGACTGGGGACCGTCTGGATAGGCATCGCGCCGGTGCAGGACAGGATGGACCGCATATCCGATCTCCTGGGGCTGCCCGACAACATGGTGCCGTTCTGCATAGTGGCCGTGGGTTACCCCCGTGAGGAACCGGTACCCCATGCCAGCAGGTACGATCCGTCCAGGGTCCACCGCAACGGTTTCTGAGGCCGGTCAACCCTTTCCGGGACGGGATCCGATGCTCTGGAGGAGGATCCCTCCGATGATCAGGACCAGGGCGACGAGGGATGCCGCTCCCAGCTCCTCCCCGAGGGCCACCGCCGATACCACGAGCGACAGGAACGGGGTCAGGTACGCCAGGTTGGCGATGCGGGCGGTCTCACCGGATCCGCCGATGGCGAGGGCCCATGCGAGGTACGCCACCGCGTTGATGGCGACGCCGAGCCACAGGAACCCCGCCCACTGGGCGCCCTCCACCGCCACCCAGTCCTCGGTGGCGAGGCCCAGGGCGAGGGAGCACACCGACGTGGTGAGCCATATGATCATCATCGTCACGTTCTGGTCCATGTCCAGTTTCTTGTTCAGGACGGAGAACAGACCGTAGCACGCGGCACCGGCGATGCAGCACACTACCCCCAGGAGACGGTCGCCCCCTCCGGAATCCCCGCTCCCGGATGTGAGCACGATTATCCCGATGAATGACAGCGCCATCGCCACACCCTTCCTGACAGTGAACCTCTCCCCCAGCAGCATGCAGGAGAACAGGACCAGCATGATCGGCCAGAGGTAGTTCAGGATGCACGCCTCCTGGGAGGTCAGCTCCGAGATGCCCTCGTAATAGAGTGCGGAGTACATGAACAGGCCGAGGAACCCCAGTCCAGCCATCCTGACGGCCTGACCACGGGTGGTCGACCTGACGACCGCCCTGCGCCCGCTGTCGCACAGGTTGTACATGAGGAGGAAGAGGAACGCGAAGAACGCACCGATGCAAAGCGCCTGCAGGTTCGGGATGTCCTCCAGGAGCAGCTTCATCAGAGCCGCGAGGGTGGACCATATGGCCACGGATGTTAGGGCGAGGGCGTACCCCTTGTCGATCCTCTTGTGCATACGCCTCGGAGGGCGGAGGTCATAGATAATCCCTCACCGGATCAGGAGGGACACGGGAAGCAGGACGGCCAGCATGACGACGTTGGCCACGGTGAACCAGGTCATGTACCTGCGGGTGTCGTGCCCATCGGAGGCCGTGTAGAACCGGATGGTGATCAGACTGGCCATGGATGCGATCGGCGTCCCGAACCCCCCTATGTTGACGCCTGCGAGGAGTCCGGCCCAGTCCTCCGTGAAACCGGACAGCATGATCGCGGCGGGGACGTTGCTGATGAACTGGCTGGCCACCACCGATGTGACGACGGGGTCCCATGACATGAGCCCGCCGAGAGCGGAAGACACCTGGTCGATCTCGGAGACGTTCCCGGTGAACACGAACAGGAACAGGAAGGTGAGGAGCAGACCGTAGTCCACCCGGAGGAGGGTCCGGGGCGACATGCACAGCGTCACAGCCAGGACCGCCACCAGGAGGATCCAGAGGGGCACCGCACCCAGGACGGTGGCGATGCATAGCACGAACATGGCCGCGGAGGCCCACATGAAGCGTCCGTCCGAGATTCCCCCGGTTTCCCCCATGCACGGTTCGATCCCCCCGCGTCCGAGCATGGCGGTGGCGAGGAACAGGACGATGCCCCCGGCGACCACGAGCGGGAGCATCTCCATCACGAAGTCCGCATTGCCGACCGAGTACCTGGAGTGTATGAAGAGGTTCTGGGGGTTCCCGAACGGGGTGAGCATGCTCCCCAGGTTGGCACCGACCGTCTGGAGCACCAGCACCGGCACGGTGAGCTGGTCCAGTCCCGTCAGACGGAGCACGGTCATCGTGAGCGGTACGAACGTGATGAGGGCGACGTCGTTGGTCACGAACATGGAGCACAGGAACGGCAGCAGCACCAACACGGTGCACAGGGTCCCCACCCCTCCGGTCGCCATGACCATCCGGTGGGCGATCCTCCCGAAGGCGCCGCATCCCGCCATGCCGGCGACGGACACCATGAAGCAGAACAGGATGCAGACGACATCCAGGTCCACATGGTCCATGACGGCCGCGGATGGGGGAACCAGGACGAACGACGCCAGC
>JAZODL010000031.1:0-4476 GCA_045596945.1 Candidatus Methanomethylophilaceae archaeon
GAGCAACGAACCCAAACCGATCAAGATATTCTACTTCGGACAGTGCTTCAGGTACGAGAGGCCCCAGAGCGGCAGGTACAGGGAGTTCTTCCAGTTCGGGGCCGAGCTCATCGGCAGCGCCACGCCCGAGACCGACGCGGAGGTCATCGCGATGGCGTACGCCATGATCGGGTCCCTCGGCCTCAGGGAGTACAAGCTCCGCATAGGCCACATCGGAGTCCTCAGACAGAAGATCGCCGACGCGGGCGTGCCCCAGGACAGGGCCGCGGAGGTCCTCCAGAAACTGGACAAGAAGCTCTACGACGAGGCCCGTCCCCTCATGGAGGACATGGGTGTCGCCGGTGCGGACATCGACGACATATTCTCGCTCACCGAGACCGTCGGCGGGACCGAGGTCCTGGACAGGGTCCCCGGCGAGGCGGGGGACTACCTCAGGAGGGTCGTCGGTTTCCTCGAGGCCATGGGCGTCAGGGACCTGGAGATCGACCTCGGGGTCGTCCGCGGTCTGGACTACTACACCGGCATGGTGTTCGAGGCGGAGGCCCCGTCCCTCGGTGCGGAGAAGCAGATCTGCGGCGGAGGGTCGTACACGCTCTCCGAGCTGTTCGGAGGGGAGAAGGTGTTCTCCACCGGATTCGCCATCGGTTTCGACAGGATCCTCCTCGCGATCGAGAAGGAGGGCCAGGTCTACGAGCCCAGGGGCATCGACGCGTACGTCCTCTCCGTCAGCGAGGATGTCAGGCTCAGGGCGGCGGAGATCGTCGCCGGACTCCGTGCGGCGGGCGTGTCCGCGGACGTGGACCTCATGGGCCGCAAGATGGGCAAGGCGCTCAAGCACGCATCATCGGTGAGGGCCAGGTACGCCGTCATCGTGGGCGCGAAGGAGCTGGAGGAGGGTGCGGTCACCCTCAGGGACATGTCCACCGGCGAGCAGTGCCTCGTGCCGGTCGGGGAGCTCCCGTCCAGGATCCTCGGTTGAAACAGGTGCGGGTCCGCCCGCATCAGTCTTCCCCATTTTTCCCCCACGCGCGTGCGATGGTTTATCATATCGGGAGCCACTCTCCCCCGCGGAGCGACGGTGCCCACCGGACCCCGGTCGGGACGCGTCGCGACAGGGATGGATTTCAATGGATGTCAGGCTCTCGGAAGGCGAGGATGTCATCCGCAGGTACAGGTGCACGGCACATGACGGTTGCATCCCCCTGATAGGTTCCGCGATCCCGTTCAGGTTCGGCGAATCGGCCGATTCGGAGTGCGTGATAACGGTCACCGACAGGAGGGTGCTCTGCGACACCGGCGGTGATGGCAGGAAGGCCCCGGTCCACCAGGAGGTGGGGATACCCCACATAACCTCGGTGTACTCTCTGATCTACAGGTTCAACAGGGACATACGTCTCCCGCTGGTTCTGGCGGTGGCCGCGATCCTGCTGATGGTGGCGCCGCTGGTCTACGCGTACGCCACGGATGCGGTGGACACCGCGGGCGACTACACCGACGGGTACAACGACGGCGTGAGGTACGGGTACTACACGACCTACCTGGCATCGGTGCAGGCCGGCACCGTGGCGAACACCATCCCATCCGGTTTCGAGGCTGACGTGGACCCCTACGGATCCGCGAGGTACGACAAGGGCTACGCCGAGGGTCTCAAGGTCGGTTCCGCGGACGCCACGGCCGATGTGAAGGCCGACAGGGCGTTCTCGGTGCCCACGGGCGAGTACCTGTCCGACTCCATAGCCACCGTCTCACTCGTGTGCTGCATCGTAGGCGTGGTCCTGTTCACCCTCGGTGCGGTCATCATGGCTTCCGACGTGAGGGCGAGGGGCTGGATCGTCATGAGGCTGGGCGGACCCGGTTCCAAGCAGCTCCTCGTGTCCCATGTGATCGATGAGACCGACGGCACCGACTTCGGTGACGACGTCGACCTGACGCTCATGGAGCTGGGTGCGGTCATCATGGACATCAAGGCGGGGTTCATCGTGCCCCCGGCGGAGATGCGCCTCAGGGTAGGGGGCGATGCGGAATGAGGGCAATCAAGCTCATCGCACTCGTGTCCGTCCTGGCGGTCGCGTTGTTGGCGGTTCCTATGGCTGAAAACGATGTTTACGCCAATACGACTTCACCTACGCAAACAACCCCCACAGAATACAGCGGTTCATGCGGTACAAATTTGAAGTGGGAATATTCCACCGGTACCGACACACTCAAGATTTCAGATTCAGGATCTTCATTGAACGCCATGAGTAGTTGGACGTTCACAACGACAGTATCAGCAGGGACAGATGTTGAGGACATACTTGATGACGGATTCAAATTGGATGTTTCTGCAACGAATCTTACGTCACTTGGAACTGTTTTCAAAGGAACTGATGTTGGAGAGATTGACTTCTACAATGTTACGACGATTCCTGCTAACGGATTCGAGGGTTGCAAATATCTCACAAAAGTTGTATTCACGTCGAAGATGACTTCTATAGGTTCTAATGCGTTCAAGGGGTGCACTGCTCTCACATCAGTATCTATATCCAACACCGTGACGAAAATCGAATCCGGTGCCTTCGAGGGATGCACGAATCTCGCATCCATCAGCATTCCAAAGAATGTGGCGACCCTCGGTTCCGGATGTTTCAAAGGTTGCACAAAACTTTCCACAGTCACCATCGATGCCCCCTCATCCAACGCTACATCCATCCTTAGGGAGATTCCGAGCAGTGCTTTTGAGGGATGCACGAAGCTGACATCGTACACCATCCCATCCCACATAACGACCTTGGGCGCATCCTGCTTCAAGGGTTGCACAGCCCTGACGTCAATCTCCCTCGGATCGTCGACGACCCCTGCGGTCATCAAGACCATCCCCGAGAGCGCCTTCGAGGGCTGCTCCGCACTCGCCACCGTGAACCTCAACGACAACGTCGAGACCATCGGGAAGAACGCGTTCAAGGGCATCGCGGCGACATCCATCGACCTCAAGAAGGTCAAGAGTATCCACCAGGACGCCTTCGCAGGTGCATCCAAGTTAGCGAAGTTCACCGTGGGCACAGGGAACACGACCTACGCCACGGACACCGACGGAACGTTCCTCTACTCTGCGGACAAGAAGACCCTGTTCATGGTGGCGAACACCGAGACGGGCCTCCTCGAGGCCGACGACATCGGACCCTCGGTCAGGACGATCTACCTCGGGCACGCAGCGGTGCACTACATCTTCGACTGCACCTCCACCGACTACACATTCAAGAAGGAGGCCACATCCCCCAAGGCGATAGGCATCCTCTACTCCCACCAGGGTGTGGACGGCGCGCTCGACCCGACACTGTCCACAGGCAACAAGTTCTCCATGACGTACAAGCTCCACGACGGATGGGCCGACGACAAGTGGAAGGTCACCGGCGCCACGGACGCCAAGGTGACCGAGAACACCACCGACGGTTCCTTCACGATCACCTTCACGGCCACCGCCGGAGGCAGCTACGAGGTCCTCCCCGTGGGTACGAAGAGCGTCAAGAAGACCGATCTCGAGAACCTGAAGAACGTCGGCGACGTGAAGGTGGGCGATGTAAGGCTCGTCTGCGAGACCGACGGCAGCGGCAACATCACCGAGTTCACATCCTACTCCTGTGTCATCACAGGGTACACGGGAACCGGTGCGGTGACCCTGTCCCCCAAGATCATGACGCAGTACGGTGTGGAGTGCGACGTCCTCGGCATCACCGGTGCGGATGGGTTCGGCAAGATGACCTCCGTCACCGTCACCGGTGCCGTGCCGATATCGGATTACGCGTTCCAGGACTGCTTCAAGCTTGGATCCGTCAGGATGGATGATGTCACATTGATAGGGGAGGGTGTGTTCAGGTACTGCACCTCGCTCACATCCGTAGACCTGCCAGCGTGCACGACCGTCGGGGAGAACGCCTTCGAGGGATGCGTGAAGCTGAGGACCGTCCTGTTGGACAAGGCCGTCTCGGTCGACGACGACGCGTTCACCAACAGCGGTGTCGATGTGGTCGTGGTCTCCAAGGACTCCACGCTGTCGTCAGCCGGCGATGCGGTCGTGGTCAACACGGACTTCGACGCACCCCTGACCTACAGCAAGGAGGGGTCCATGCTCGTCATCAAGGGTATCGCATCGTTCAAGACCATCGGATACGCCTTCGATCCCACCGGTGCGAAGACGGACGTCGAAGTGCAGAAGGGGGGCCTCACGGCCATACGTGTCGGTTCCGAGGATGTTGTCTACCTCACCAAGGCCGACGGCGCACCCGGCACCAAGTGCATGGTGGTCCTCGAGACCATGGGCGGTTCCAAGATGGATCCCGCAGTGGTCGACAGCGGCAAGAAGGTGTCCGAGTTCCTCAAGAACCCGTCCCGCGACGGATACAGCTTCAAGGGATGGTTCACTGAGGCTTCG
This sequence comes from Candidatus Methanomethylophilaceae archaeon, assembly GCA_045596945.1. Lineage (GTDB taxonomy): Archaea > Thermoplasmatota > Thermoplasmata > Methanomassiliicoccales > Methanomethylophilaceae > Methanoprimaticola. The sequence goes on from JAZODL010000031.1 coordinate 4,412, forward strand.
GGCGGCAGCCAGATCACAGCCAGTTCAAAGTTTACTGCCAACAAGGACCAGACGCTCTACGCTCA